>CAUBUJ010000031.1 GCA_958439155.1 uncultured Veillonellaceae bacterium | reverse complement strand
GCAGAGGCAGCATGCATGAGTTCACCGGCCAGATCTTCCGCGGCGGTGGTCATATTCAAAATCGGCCCGGACACGCCGTCCACCAGCTTCATGTACTGGACTACTTCAGCCATGGTCTCACCTCCTCTTCCTTACTCTGCTTTTCTTCTTCATTTCCTGCGCTTCTTTTTTCTTATTCTCCACATCAATGGCAATAGACGCGATGAGGAAGGCTTTCTCTTCCATGGGAAGCGCCGCCACCTGATGGGGCAGGAGATGAAGCTTGTGAAGGCAATAATGACAGAGCACGGCCCATACATTATCGCCTTTGATCAGTTTTTTACGAACTTCACCCGGTCCGCCAGTCCGCTGTCGATGCCCTGCGCTTCCGATACGGCCCGCATGAGGGTGGAAAGCTCACCGGGGAGGAGCATCGCTTCCGCCAGTTCCGCCGCGCCGGTCGCGTGGTAGGCGTCCTGCAGTTCTGGACTTTTCAGCGCTGGATAGATGACGCACTCCTCAATGAGGCGCTGTCCCAGCTTTTCCTGGTTCGTTTCCGTCCGCTCCTGCCCGGTGGCCTTGTCGATGATCCGCCGCGAGCATTCCTTCTGGAGCGCTGTCATGGCTTTATTGGAAAGTACCTTCACCCGCCACGGGATAGGCTTTCCATCCTTCCCGGTGAACCGTTTCGACACGACCACTTCAATGGCCGTATACCGCACCGCCTTATTGGGCAGAAAGGCGCTGATATCTGCGTTCATAGCTCCTCCTTACACCATGCCGTCCAAATCTTTGAACGCTTCCGGCACTTCGAAGTCTTCAAAGGTGAAATCGATGTCCTGTTCCGCCCAGTCTCCGTCGGCGTCGAAGGCGGCGATGGTGCCGGAGTCGAGGTTCACGCCCTTCAGGATGATTGTCTGGGCTCCCGCGTCAGAGGTGGGGTCTTCCATGCGGATCTGCAGGTCCAGATAAATATCCGTTCCTGTATCCTTGTACCGTTTCAGAAGCTGGGTGAACCGGGACGTATTGGAGTAGATGGTCATGCTCCCTGTACCGTTCCAGTTGGTGGTCTTGTGCCCAAGACCGGTGCGGCCCAGAATGGGCACCTCCACTTTGTTCTTTTCCACCTTGGCTTCCAGATTCTTCGCCTGCATGAGCAGGACCCGTTCGCCGTCAATGGTGGCGTAGCACGACGCCAGGCGCGCCGAAATGACGTCCTTGGCCTGCATCGTACGGATTGCGTCTGCCATAGTTCCTCCTTAGATCAAGCTACAACAATGGTCATGTACAGTTTTTCCATGCACATCACCGGCTGGATGGCGTATTCCGCCATGACGATTTCTTTCGACTGGCCCATGGTGGGAATCGGCACATCGTCAGGGACGAAATTCTGAATCGCCCGGATGCGCTGCATTTCCTTTTCGTAGGCCACGATATCACCCCAGAGAGCGGTGCGGCCTTCCACATCATTCGGCTCCTTGCCGAGGTAGGTCCGGTTAAAGAGGCGCGCAATGTCGATGGCGTGCTGGTCCAGTACGCGGATCACCTGATTGCTGGAGAAGTCTTCATTCTTCGACTTGCTGAAGCTGGTGAAGCTGTTGATATCCCGGAGAATATTCACATCCCCTGTGATATCCCCGTCCACGGCATCGGTGACTCGGTGGAAAATGAGCATGCCGTCGGTGATGGCCTTTTCCAGTTCGGACTGCTTGTAGTTCGTGTCTACGGTGTAATCCCCGTCATAGGTCTTGTTCGTGCACGACGCGTTCACCGCGCACGACGCTTCCGCCCCGGTGAGCCACCACACGAGAGCCGCCGGGCTCGCGCCGCTGTCGGTAACGCGGTTCTTGATAGAGATAACCCCTTCATAGTCGGCGCCTTCGTAGCCGTAGAGCACCAGCTGGAACTTGGCGCCCACATCGTCACGGAGACGCTTGCAGAAGGTGATCATCAGGTCCTGAATGGTCTTTTCTGTCGTGACCACGCCAAGGATATTGAAATAGTACGGCTCGATCTTCTCAAGGAAATCCTGGTACTGCTGCGCCGTGATTTCGCTGCCGTTCGTGCCTCCTGTGAGGGGCATGCCCGCCGTCACCGCGTCGGCAAGCTCTCCCGCCTTGAGGAAGGTGACGTAATCATTGTCTTCGAGGTCGTCCCAGCTTCCAATGGTCTGCTTGTCGAGAGCGGTCATTACAGAAGGAGCCGGCGTTGCCGCTTCCCCTGCTTTTGCCGAGCCGGCTTTAGAAGATGCAGCTGGGACGGTCCCGTCGATGAGGTAGGTCACCACATCGTACTTGGTGTTGTCATCTACGTTGGCCGTAATGGAAATGGAAAGCTGATTGCCCCGGATGCCGCCGTATTTCGCGTTGGCCAGCGTATTGGACGCCTTCACCGCGCCGTTGTTCACCCGGTAGAAATAGCCTGTCTTCAGGTTCCGGTACAGATCCCGGAGCCCTGCCATTTCGTCCGCGCCGTAATCGTAGCCGAAATATTTCATGGAATCCTTCTGGAAGTCTTCCGCCGTCACGGTGAAGACCGTTCCCTCAGGCCCCCAGTCCAGTTCTACCGGCATTGCCGCGTAGCCCCGGTCGGCCATATTGACACTGGCCCGCACTTTGGAAACGAAGTTAATATAGGTGCCCGGCAGCTTCTTGTTCTGCGTAAGCCACGTTCCTCCGCCTAATGCCATAAGTCCTCCTAATTCTTCTTTTCAATCACAGGCTTCTTTAGAAATTTCTTCAGAAGGTCCTGTATTTCATTATGAGAATACATGGCGCCGTCCTTCAGAATGACTGCCAGCGCGTCCCTGTGGGGACGGTAGGTGGCAGACCGGAGGATGGCGTCTTTCTTGAATGTAGGTTCCATCATTCCTCCTTGAGATGCTGCTGTTGTTCCAGCACCTCCATGACTGGCGGGCGTTCATAGGGCCGCACCACGAACATGTCATAGTGGATGCTCATATGAAGCTCCCGCTCTTCCATGTCGTGGCTCATCTCCGTCCCACGGAGCGGCCGGTCCGTCCCGATCTGGATATACTCCAGCATGGGATACATCCGGCAGAGTACCGCCTGCATGTCCTCTGCCTCATGCTGCCCGTTTTCTTCCGGAAAATAGGTCACCATGTAGAGATGGCGCCGCATGTAGCGCCGGCCCCGGAGCTGGTCAAAGCTCCCCGAGACCTGCCGTACGTAGAAAGAAGGCGTTCTGAAATGCTGGGGCACCCGGTTGATATAGTAGGCGTAATTTTCACCGAACTCTTTTCGCAAAGCATCAACGATGCCCTCCGTGATGGGTTCTCCCGATACGTCCGTCATTTCATCGCCCCCTTCAGCCATAAAAAAAGCTGCTCCGACAGGTATTCTGGCCCGGTGCGCTTGATCTCATCCGCCGAAAGCTGGAGCATATGCTTCCCTTCCCACCAGCCTTTCCCGCCGCGCGTCCTGTGGCCATATTCCACATAGGACGCGTACTGCACGGGATTGAAGATGACAGAAACGAACATAGAGCCCTGCTTCCCGACGGTGCGGATGCGCCAGTTCCGGCGGAGATTCCCTGTGTCGACCGGTGTTTTCTTCTTCACCGCCGCTGCGAGCTGCCCCGCCAGATCCCGCGCCATTTTCCTCATGAAAGCGTCATGTTCCGCGCCGAGCTTTTCAAGGTCCATGCGGAATTGCTGAAGCGCGGTGAAATCGTATTTTACGCCCATCGCTTCCACATCTCCACGTTAATTTCCTGATGCGTCGCGTACCTTGCCTCTTTCCCGCTCCGCTCCCAGGAGGATACAGCGCCCAGACGGGTCACATCGAAGCGGCACCCTGGCGGCGCTTCAATCTCCGGCGCCAGAAAGAGCTTCACCCTGCCTTCTATGGCAGGCGTTTCCCCATCAGAGGCAGGGGGCACATCAGAAAAGGACAGCCGGCACGGAAGATCCGTATAGACTGCCCTTTCTTCATACTCTGTGATTCCCGTGGCGGCATTCACCGCCGGCGCCCGGATGTAAATGGTGCAGGTATCCTCATAGAGCGCCTCGATCAGTTTCCGGGCGTCTCCCCGGATCCTTGCGATGCTCTGCAGCATGATCTCACCATCCTTCTATACCGGTTCAGCTGGGCCGTGTAATTTTTGAGAATCCCTTCCGCGTAGGCGCCATATGCCCCGGAAGCGGAGGCGTCCCGGAAGGAAACGGTGGTGTCTCCTTCTGTGATGGACGCGGGATTCCCTGACGGCCCTGCAGCGCTGCCATAGCCTTCCTGCCGGTACATATCCGCTGCCATGCGGGCCGCCGTATAGGAAAGCCCTGCGGGCACCTCATCGATATGGCAGTAATTGAGGATCGTCTCCTCCACCCCTGCCAGAATGAGTTCCAGAAGAGCGTCCTGGCTGTTATCGGCAATGCCAAGCAGCGTCTTTACCGGATCAATGGTCAGCATGATCAATTATCCAATCTTATGCTTGAACGCGACGATGCGGATCGCTTTCGGTTCATAGACGCGCTTCCAGTTTTCCCCATTGGCCAGTTCTTCCCGGGTCGGGGTTTCCACATGTTCCCGGTGCAGATTCTGCCAGGCGATGCCTCTCGGATGCATGATGAAGGTGCGGCGGTTGATGAGGAAATCCACACCGGATCCCTTCTTCTTGTCCCGGTCGAGCTCGGTCGCCACAAATCCCGCCGGATTGCCTACGCCGTAAGCGATGGCGCCGTTCCCGAAGAGGTAGGTGGTGTATACACCGTCCGCCACGGGGCAGCCGTCATCCACAATGACCCGGCGGTCCTGGTAGGTTTCGAATTCTACAGAATTGCTGTCTCTTTCGGTGGTAATGAGGTTCTGCTTTTTGAGGTATGCCTTGGTAGCGGAATGCATCACCACCGCCGTGAGGTCGCTCTGCGCGTCGCCCAGGAGCTGGAGCGCGTCAATGAAGCCGGACGCGCTGATGTTGGCCGCCTTGCCAGTCGCGCCGGAAATATCCAGCACGTGATCCGCCATAGATTCCGCCGCGAAAACGCCGGAAAGCTCATTGATCAGTTCCTTCTGCAGATCTCTTGCCCAGAAGCCTGCCACGAGAGACGCGATGGCGTCCATGGGATCCTTCCCGGCCAGCGCCGCGGAGAGGTCCGTTGCCGACCACATGGAAGCTCGGCGGATCGTGGTGGATACATCCTTATTGGAAGTGATCTTCTTTTCCGTCAGATCCGCCCCTTCGATGATCGGCTCAGAACTGCCCTTCAGATCTTCAAAGAAAGGCATATTGTGCACCGGCGCCGCTTCGGAAGCGAGCCGGTTGAATTCCGCGTTGTTCGTAATGATGCCGCTCTGGAAAAGGGCGGAACGTTCCATGGTGCGCTGTACTACGTAGGGGGTAAACAGCTCCGGAACGATGACGTCAGTGAGTGTAGTTGCCATGTGTTAGTCCTCCTAAAATGAGACTTCCATCCCGGCGGCCTGCGCGAGCTCGCGCGCCTTATCCGGGCTTTCCTTATAGATTTGGCCCTGCCGGGTCACATTCCAGTGTTCCTTGCTGAAGGGATTCCCATCTCCTGGCGGGTTGCCGCCTTTCGGATTGTACCGGGAGCCGCCTTCCGCGGGTTTGAAAAGAAACGCCTTGTCTTTCTTCAGCGCTTCCACCTGTTCCGCAAGGCCGGTGACTTTTCCATCCTCACCAAGGATGAGTTTGCTCTTGTCCAAAAGACCCGCCACGATCCCCGCGTCCTGCGCGTCATTTCCAATAGCGAGCTGAATGGCGGTGGAGAGCTGCAGATCTTTCATCTTCGCCGCGGCTGCCTCGCTGTCCGCCTTGTTCTTGTCCTGAAGCGCCTTGATCTGCGCCTTCAGCGCTTCCGCGTCTCCCTTGGACTTCTTCAGGGTTTCCAGCTGGCCGTCACGGTCAGAAAGCTGCTTCTTGAGGTCGTTCTTTTCCTCGTTCACCTCATTGAAACGAGATTTGGGCACATACGCGCCGTCTAAGAATTCTTTGACCGCCTTGCCGGCGCCTTCCTTCTTGTCGTCCGCGATGCCCAGTTTGCTTACCAATTCTTCGATTGTCATAATTTCCTCTCCGGTTTTTACCGAGGTTGACCTGCCTCGCTAAGGATCAAAATTAAGTGCCCGACGCTGCCGGGGTATAGGTACCAGTCACCGGTACGGTGGTATTGTCGGTGAGCGTGCACGTCCCGGTAATGGCCGTGCCGTTGATAGTGAGGGTGAGAGACTTCACGCCCGCGCCCTTTGCGCCTGCCGCGCCGGCTGCCCCTGCGGTGCCTGCCGGTCCTCTGTCGCCGGGGTCTCCTTTGTCGCCTTTGTCGCCCTTATCGCCTTTTGGCCCCTGCGGGCCTGCCTGCTCATTGGAAATTCCGTCTTCGATGGCGTTGAGCCGTTCCGACGTGATCACTTCCCCATCAACCCATGTATGCTTTTCGTATGCCATATTGTTCTCCTTCCTAAATCACAGCTTCGCCTGCCTTCGCCACGCCTGCCATGGCGTACCTTCCGTCTGTGGGCGTGTAGGCCGTATTACTCTCGCAGCATTCCTGAATAATCCGGCAGATTTCGTATTCATTGCGGTCAATAATATCCATCAATGGGAAATCCCTGCCGAACTGCTCAATATACCGTTTCAGCCATTTGTACATCCGAATCACCTCCTTTCACTTTGCTATAATCACCTTCAGAAGGGAGGTGATTATATGACCACAGAAAAGGAAATTCAAGTCTCTGATTTCTGTCCTGAAACAAGGCAAGAGGAAACGGCAAATCTTCTTGAATACACGATTGACGGAATGCGTGGCAAAAAGCTTTTGCCAGGATCCTGTGAAAATGAAGATTGCCCGCGAAATGGTACAGTTCATTGCAAACTGTACCTAAAAAAGATCGGGAAGATGTAGGAGCTTCCTTTGCATCTCTAATTTTTCTGTTGAATAGTCGATCCGGATCAGTTCGTCCATAAGAGCCAGCCGGATCGGCTTTTCATTTGTATTCTTTGTGATACGCAGAATCTCTTTTCTGCTATTTTGCAAAATAAAAATCACTTTCCCCAGAGTATCCATATCTGGGCTCTCTGCAGCCGTCGTATTGTCCATCACCTCACCTCCTTTCAAGCGATAAAAACGAGCGATAAATTCCAAGCGGTAAAAACAAGCAATAAAAAAGCACTCGCCACTGTGAGCGCTGTATGAAATTACATCTTCCGTAGCTTCTGCAGAAGCTCGTTGGAGCAGGGAATTTCAAAGGTACATTCTCCAGACTCTGTCAGGTCCAGATCAGACAGCAGGAAGCACTGCGGGAAACGCATCTCCGTATATACGCCGTCCTGCCGGAGGAAGTCCCCGACGAAGCTGAACCCGCTGAGCGATTCCAGCCCCAGATGGATTGATGGCGCATGGTCAAAGGTGAGAAGCACCACAGCGTACCGCCTTTTAATCACCCGACCTCGTCCAAGAATAGGAACCTCCGCCGCGTCTTCCCTGATTTCAATGGAAGCCTCGCACTTCGCCGCCATGTATCGGCTTCCATCAGATACCGCATAAAGCGTACCATTGCCTGGTATGTTCTTGATAATCCGTTCCATGATTTCCTCCCACGAAAAAGCGCCCACAATTGTGAGCGCTTTCATTTTTCTTTTTCATAGTATTCGCATTTTTCGTTGCCAAACGAAATACCATTAGGTTTAATTTCTCCAGATTCATTTGTGTATATAGCACAACATCCCAGCTTGTACGCATCTGGGAATCTATGGTCGCGGAAAACACAAGACTTACATTGATAACACGTAATCGTTTTGCATCCACCAAAAGGCGCTGTAAGATTGCTTTCATGTTTTTTCATATGATATTCCCCTTATAATCTTTACGGCTCCCCTTCCACTCCGAATCATCCTGCTGGTATTTATTATACCCGTTTTCAGGATGTACTTCGAGAGTAAACTCAACATTTCCATTAGCTAACTTTTTTACAGCAGCCACTTTATAGGTTGCGCCGCGCTGGATAATACATTCCTGTTCACTACTGAATCCTCTCTGCTTTGCCTTGCCGTCCCAGCTTCTCCCGCTTCCTAAGCCATAATTAGAAAACGGTTCGGCGTACATCATTTCCGTCCCGCGGGGCGCATAAATTTTATATTCAATTTCCTCATTGAATCCTTTCCCTTCTGCTACGCCAGTAGACACAAAGGAATTGAATGTACCGCTTGCTCCTACATAATTTTGAAGTTGTTTATCTGTCATCTTCATTAATGCGCCGCGCTGCAAATTGAGAAAGGATTCCATGGCAGAAGCTGTGCTTCCACGACGTAGCCATACATCTGCATTGTAAGAAGATCTCCCAATTAAATCTGTCATGCGCCGTATTGCATCGCCTTTCCTTTCATAGTTAAGCCAAACTTGTTCGTTACCCTTGAAAAACTGTTCTTCCCATCCTTCACCATCTACATCGTAAGGTTTTTGAAAACCAGACAGCGGCCGGTTAAATGCACCAGAACCGGCAGTATATTCAAAAATTGCGTTCTTCTCTTCAGACGTAGCACTCTGCCAAACTTTCCCTGTATCATTTCTGTAAAACGTGTCCGCGGCTTTTGCAGTTTTGAACCATTTAGCGTTTGCCTTACGTTCCGCGCTATAAGGATTGTCCCTTTTCTTTCCATGTTCCAGAAAATAGATCTCGTCCCGAAGTGATTCAATTTTTCCGTTTAGATTTTGAAATTCTTGAGCAGCCTCATAGTAGGATTTCCCTTTTTGATCGAAATCATCCAGCGCTTTCAATAGTGCGCTGAACTTTCCTACATCGGTACTCGCTTGAATTTGCTGCTCAAAATAGTCTTTCTTCTTTGGAATCGCATCTTTCTTGCTATCCCAATCGGAAATAGTAACAGGATCTTTCCAGATATTACTGTACTGTACGTCTTTATCTGGCCAGTTATCAACTCGAGCCTTAGCCATGGCAGCCATTTTGGAGAATTTGATAACTTCCTGCTTTTTATCGCTAACGGCTTTGTCTTTCTTCCACTTCTCCAGTGTCTGCGTCTTGTCTACAAAGATAGCCTTCCAATCCTTGTACGGCATATCCGGCACGTAGACGGTCTTATTTTTCGCGTCCCGTGCCGCCCGGAGGGTTCCGCCTTTCCCGTAGTAGGGCACTGTGGTGGACCGGCAGTGTACGTGGAGCGGCGGAGCAGTGGTGCCAGGCATGTACTCGCTGAGCTTGAAGATCTTCCCGTCCATGTCCTGGCAGATTTCTGACGTGCGGCTGTCCAGGGTGGCCAGGTACTCATATTTCTCTACGCCCAGCTCCTTCATACCCTGGTATTCCCCAGCAGCGGCGAAATAAGCGCTTTCCGTGTAGATGAGGCGCTTCGCGTTCGACTGGGAGGCGCCCATTTTATCGGCGAAGCGTTTCGTGATCTTCTGGAGCGAATCGCCCCGGATGAGGCCCTGCACGAGTTCCGTCTGGAGCGTATTCATGAGCTTGTCCTTGTCGCCCCAGATGCGGGTGGAGAAATTCTTCCCGTCCGCTGCCCATGGCCGCGCAAGGATGGTGTCTATGTCCTTGTCATTCAGCCTGGACACGTCGAAGCCTGTATGGAATCCCTGCTCCAGGGTGTAGGCCGTCTTGTAGTAGCCGTCGCTGTAGAGGCGCCGCATGGTATCGTCTAAGGCGTCGTTGTAATTGCCGTAGAGCTCTTCCAGATGCTGCTGCATCTGGATCCGGATAGCTTCGAGGCGGGAGATGTGGAATTTTGCCGACGCGTTTTCCAGTTCCTTCATCCATTGCTGGGTGGCTGCGTTTTCCCGGCCCCGTTTCATGTACTCTTCCACGGTCCAGTGGAATTCCTTCAGCTCGTCCTTGGAGAGCAGCTTCCGCGCCTCTGTGAGGCTCACCTGGTTATTCTTCGCAAGGCGCATGTACCACCGGGCAAGATCGGCCTCTATGCTCCGCCGCGCTTCGGCGAAGATCTTTTCCGTGTCTGCGTACGAGCCTTCTCCGTCCTTCAAAAGCGCCTCATGGAGCGCCTCGAAGCGCTTCCGCCAGTATTCCTGCCCTGTCATGGATTACTCCTCTTCTCCGCCTTCCTGCGGCTGTTTTTTGCCGAAGGCCCCGCCATATTCTTCCGATTCTTTGGCAGCGGCTTCCTTTTCTTTCGCCAGTTCCTTCATTTCTTCTTCCACATTGTCCACGAAAGGATGATGCTTCAGGATGGTCTTGGTGCTTACGATGCCCACCGACTGCTGGCATATGGAAGAAAGTTCCGCGTTGTTCCGGATCGCCGTGCGCGTCCAGGTCTGGATGATCTGTTTCGGCTCAGCCATGCCGCTATTCCGGCAGATCGCCCGGACGAGCTCGGCAAATCCCAGGCGGAATTCCGTCTCCATGAGCCCCGCCTTGAGCTCCAGCAGGCTGTAAAGAAATTTCATCGCCTCGCCGCTGGTCTTGTCGAAGCCCTGCTGCTGCGGATCCACGCCCTGACCGATATCAAAAATAGCCTTTCTTGTCTGGTCCAGCAGCTCTTTTCTTGCTTCCACCGGGATGTCGATGGTAAGCGTGGATACGCCGCTCTTGTCGCCGTCTCCCGTGCTGTCCACCTGGATGGCTTTGAAATACTTCATGTCATGGAGCAGCTCTTTCAAGTCCTGCCCGCCGTAGTTGGTGAGCACAAGGATCACTTCCTGAATGTCTTCCAGATCGTCCACGAAGCCGGAGAATGTCTTGTCGTAGGCGTCGCAGAGGGCTTTGATCTTGTCCAGGTCGCTGCTGCCTAAATTGTTGTTATAGAAGGGAATGAAAGGCACCGCCCCAAGTCCGTGGCGGTACACATTGGACGGACCGGACAAGTCCATGGTGGCCGTATCGAACATGTCATACGGCAAAAAGACGTCCGACTTCTGCCGGTACGCCTCGCATTCCTGGTCATTCCAGAATTCATAAATTTTCCATTCTTCGCCGCTATCATCCACAGTACGGTACATGCGGAGCACCGCGCGGAGTTTCTTTTCCAGATTGTCCGTGTAGATCGGATAGATCTCTACCGCCGGCACGGGATACCACTGGAAATTCCCTGCTTCATCCTTCCAGTAATGGATCCAGCCTACGCCCGCGTTGGACGCGTCCACGCAGAGGTCCTTTTCCTTCTTCGCTGCCCCATCACCTAAGATGGCGGCGATCCGCTCATTGTCTGCCTTGCTTCCTACGTCAAAGAGAGGCGGCGCCGTGAAAAGGTAGCTTGCTTTCTGATTCACCAGAAGGGCGTGGAAATTGAAAGCGATCCGGTTATCCGCGTTCCGCAGAGGTTGGGCCCCTTCTTCTTCCACGCAGTCTTTCCGGGCCTTTCTGTGGAGAATGTCATTGTCTCCGGCGTAGTAAGCCATGGCTTTCATGATACGGCCCACCCGCATTTCATGAAGGGCGTTATACTTCAGCACTAACTGCTTTGCTGCTTCTAATTCCATAGTTCCTCACCATTTCAATACGCGAAGCCCGCCGGACTTCATTTCCTGCCGCATAGCGTAGCGCACGGCGTCGATCGCGTGGTTATTTTTGTCGGGGTAGGCGCTGATGTACTGGCCGTCCCTGTTGATTTCATATTCGTAGCTCACAAATTCGCGGTACGTATTCGGGCAGCGGCGCTTGTCGATGTAGATGGCGTTCAGGTTCTGGAGCCACTTGATACCGTACTCCACGCTGTCCGGGCCTTTTTTAGCGCCGTAGATCTTGATGCCTGTGTCCCGTATCTCAGCGATGCTCTTCGGCTCCGCCGCGTCCGCCCATACCACGTCAGACGGACCAATACGGGCTTTGATCATGTCCGCCGCCTTGGAATTCTTCAGCTTCTGCTGATAAATTTCATCGAAAATATAGAGCTCCTCCCGCTTCGCGTCGTAATGCATAGAAATGAAGGCGAGCGGGTCCACGGCGAAACCGAAGTCAAGGCCATAGCGCCGACGGTCAAACCATCCCATCCGGTCGGCGGTGAATTCCATTTCCTTCACGTTCTCAAAAACGCTCCCGCCGGTGCCGGTCACTTCCCCGAGGTACTCATGGCGATAAGCCCGGTTATTCTTCTCTTTGAGCTTCTCCGCTTCCTCGATGAACTGCGGCCCCAGCCAGTCCGCCGGTACCTGCATGTAGCTCGAATGATGGACAAGCCTGTCCGGATCGTCCAGAAGCATTTCCTCATTCACCCAGTTGTCCCGCGACCGGGGCGGGTTATAGGAAGAGAAACACCAGAACAGCGGTCCGCCGCGGAGGAGCGACTGGTTCACGCTGCGGATCTCTTCCATGCCGCTGAACTGATCCAACTCCTCATACCAGCAGATTCCCACGTAGCCATAGGGCATCTTGAGGGATTTGATCTTTGACTTGTCATCCACGCCGAGAAAGAGGATCTTCTGGCCTGTGGACTTCCGGACGAACTCCATCGGGTTCAGCGTCTTCTTGAACTGACCTGTGAGATGCAGCACGTCAAGGGCCCATTCCATCTGGCGGTATACCGAGTTTCGGAGGGTATTCCCCACCTTGCGAAGAACCACCGCGTTGCATTCCGGGTGCTGGATCATGAGGAGAAGGATTTCTATGGAAATATAGGAAGACTTCGTCGATCCGCGGCCGCCGGCGCATACATAGTGTGTATGGCCATGGCGCTTCACATCCTGATGCACCGGCCAGAAAGGTTTGGCTATGGTCTCACTGAGCCGTACCGGTATCATCGACGATGGTCACCTCTCCTTCATTTTCATCCCCATCAGGCTTATCCAGCCCGTACCGCTTGGCGAGCAGTTCAGCGGCCTTCAGCCTGTCCCGGATGGAAGCTTTCTTCTTCACCACCACAGGCTTCACCTTTCCCGGCCCGCTGCCTTCGGTGGTCACCACTTCCTCCATGACGCCGCCCCGCATGATGGAGGTGATCGTCTGGAGCACCTCTTCCATGCCTGCGATCCGGTCGGACTGGATGGACTCCATCCGCTCTTTCATCGCTGCCTGGATGGCAGGGCTCTTGAGCAGATTCCCGCCGATGGAATAGGCTGTCTTTTTTGAATATCCTGCCTTGAGGGCCGCTTCGGTCGCGTTGAGGGATGTGATATACGCGTCCACGAAGGCGGCCTGTTTCGGCGTAAGTTTCCGCATACATCTTCACCACCTCGTTTCAAAATATATAAAGGGCTTCCGCCCTGTCAGTAAAAGGAGGGCGTACTTTTCCGCTACGCCAGACGATAGTCGCCGCTCCTTACCGGGAGAATCCAACAAACTCCGAGGAGGGCTTTGCCTCATGAACTTATTGGGCTTGCCAGGTCATGACCCCGGTAAGCCCATGATGGCGCTATATACGGCAAGCGCCTGCGCCGCCTTGACTGGTTCTTAACACTCTGCGCCATGGCAGTCATCTCCATGTGCGAGTTCCAACGTCTTGCAAGCAGCGACTGTGGTCTGCTCGCGCCCTCAGGATTCGAGAGCCCCTTGGCAGGGGATTTTACGTTTCCCCCAAAACGTGAAAATGCCCAACAGAAAAGCACCCATGTCCATGAGTGCTGTAAGTTCGTGGTGCCAGCCCTTCAGCCGGCACCGGGTGTAGAATGCAGAAAGGCGCAGGGCGGGAATTGCACCCGCATGCGAGGGATTGCGGCCCCCGGTGTTCCTGTTGCACCACCTGCGCACAGAAAAAGGCCGCCCGTGCAAGCGGCCCCGCAATGATCTCCGCAGAGATTCCATCACTCTTTTCAGTTTATATATTACCACAGAAAAACTGCTCATTTCTGCTCATCTTTTCCAGATTCCAGAGCGCTTGATCATTTAGCCGTCTGACATGCTGTGATGAGTAATTCATGGCAGCGGAAATTTCTTCCCACCGCTGCCCCATGATATACCGCCTCTGCAGGATCGCCTGGCAGACTGGATCGGGCTCCATGGAAATGAGACGCATAGCCTCCCGGCGCATGTCCAGGAGGCTTTTATATTCCGCAAGGTACGCCTCTTCCTCCGCTTCCATCCGGATCAGAACGTCGTCTAAGGACGATTGATGAGACGTCTGCACCTTGTCGCCCAAGACCGGAGAGGAAAGGTGTGTCATATCGTAACGCAGCCGGTCCAAATTTTCCGAAAGCGACCGGATACGCGCGCCCTGCCGCCGTACTTGCTGTAAGAAT
>CAUBUJ010000030.1 GCA_958439155.1 uncultured Veillonellaceae bacterium | reverse complement strand
GTATTTTTTATATAAAGAAGCGAGAAGATTAAAAACAGGCGGGGCTGTTAGCTGTTGGTGCGTCATTAATGCAGAGCCCGTGGTCTGAAGTCTGGAGTCTGAAGTCTGGAGAGGAAATAGAAAGTAAGCTGTCAGTGGGAAGAAGCGCAGAGCTCCTATAATGTACAGCCTGCCTCCCGGCTATGAGGCACATCCCAAACACGCAAAAAGCACCTGCCCCTATAGGAGCAAGGTGCTTTTTGGGCGCGGCAGAAATTACCGCAGGTGGATCACGATGTGGCGGGCGCTGCCTTCGCCCTGGCTGTCGGTGACGATTTCCGGATCGTCCTGGAGAGCCAGATGGATGATGCGCCGTTCCCCCGGTTCCATTGGTTCCAGTTCGACCGGATCGCCGTTGCGTTTCACTTTGGCAGCGAGCCGTTTCGCAAGCGCCACAAGGGTCTGTTCCCGGCGGACTCTGTAGTTTTCTACGTCGAGAAGGACGAAGTAGCGGTGCCGGTAGAGACGGCCCGCGGCGAGGTTGGTCAGGTACTGGAGGGCATTCAGGGTCTGGCCGTGTTTGCCGATGAGGATGCCCAGGCCTTTTCCATGGAGATTGAGGAGGATCCTGTCTTCATTGGTCATTTTTTCCATGGTCACCGAGAGGCCCATGCCTGCAAATACGCCGGTGAGGAATTTTTTCGCTTCTTCCGCGGTGGCGTTCTGTTCTTCTTTCGAGAAGGGCCGTTCTTCTTTTTCTTCCGGAACTGCCTCTTCCGGAGCCGGCGCAGCCGTTTCTGCCGGTTTTTCTTCTTCCGCGGGCTTTTCTTCCCGGGCAGGTTCTGCAGGAGGCGCGGCATCTTCTGCCGGAGCGGCTGTTTCCGGAGCCTTTTCTTCCACTACCGGTGCTTTTTCCGCTTCTTCCACCGGGGCCGTTTCTTTTTCCGGGGCAGATACGTCGACTACCGCCTGTTTCCGCCGGAGGAGGCCGAAGAGGCCGCTGGACGGTTCTTCCACTACATGGACCACCGCTTCCGCCCGGGTGATTCCCAGCTGGCGGAGGCCTTCCGCTACGGCGTCTTCAATGGTTTTTCCTGTGACACGTAGGGTTTTCATTTTTTGTCCTCCTCAGGCTTGCTGCCTGCGGGCTGTTCTTCCGCCGGTTTTTCTTCTGCCTTGGGTGCGGTTTTGTCCGTTTCTGCCTTGGCAGGCGCTTCCTTGGCGGGTGCTGCTTTCTTCGGAGCCGCTTTCTTTACGGGCGCTTTTTTCGCTGCCTGTTTCTTTGCGGATTTCTTCGCTCCTGCCGGGGTATGAACGGTGACAACACCTTTTTTGCTGCCGCCGCCTACATATTCATCACGGAACATGATGGTCTGCTGTACCAGCTGGAAAATGTTGCATACTACCCAGTAGATCACAAGGCCGCTGGGGAAATTGAGGCTGATGTAGCCGATGAAGAGGGGCATGAAGTAGAGCATGGTTTTCTGGGAACCCTGCACGTTCTTCGGTGTGGTCTGCCAGGAAATGATGAAGGTGGACAGCGCGGAGAGCACTGGCAGGACATAGGTCGCGTCCGGCGCGGCCAGGCTTTCCAGCCAGAGGAAGCTTTCATGGGCCGGATCATAGGGGAAGCCCTGGAGCGCGTAGTAAATGGAAACGAGGAAAGGCATCTGAATCAGAAGAGGCAGGCATCCCGCGAGGGGGGAGACGCCGTTTTCCTGGTAGAGTTTCTGCATTTCCGCAGACATTTTCGCCCGGTCGTTTTTATATTTCTTCTGAATGGCCTGAATTTTCGGCTGGATTTCCTGCATGCCCTTCATGGAGCGGATCTGCTTCAGCGCAAGCGGCAGGAGGATGAGCTTGATCAGGATGGTGAGGATGATGATGGCCACACCATAGCTGGGGAAGCCCATGCTTTCTGTGAATTCATAGCAGATCTGGAGCGCGACCCGCATCCAGTCTGCCAGTACGCCTACGAGGGAGGCGAATACAGGGATCTGAAAATCTGTCATGTTTTTCTCCTTATATAGGGCGGGAAATCTCCGCCTTGAATGCGGCCTTCATTTCATCCGCATAAATGGATGGCCCCGAGGGCCAGTGGAGGCAAGCTAAGTTTCATTTGTCTCCGGGGAAATGAGTGGTTGGATGTTAGCTGTTGGCTGTTGGCTGTTGGTGCGTCATTAGAGCAGGGCTCGTGGTCTGAAGTCGGAAGTCTGGAGCTGGAAGAGGAAATAGGAAGGTCTCTTCTTATGCGGCTTCGCCGCGGGATGAAGTTGCTAATGGCTGGTGCTTCATTAACACGGGGGCAAAGGTCTAAAGTCTGGGGTCTAAGGCGGAAATTGGAAGAGCTTTCTTTATATTGGCTTCGCCGTGCATGGGCATGAGAAAGCCCAGAGTTTAGAGCTATGAGTTGAGAGGGGTGGTGCGCCGCCTCAAATAAAATGGGCGGCGGGATTTTTATATGCGGCTTGGCCGTGCATAAGCGAGACTAAAACCACTTGGTACGCAGGCCCTTCTCAGTCGCCTCCGGCAGCAGACCCGCGCTGCGGAATAAGGAAACAGGCAAAGCCCGCTGCTAAGAAGGGGCGAGTCTTGGATTGTGGCATACATTGCACAAAACGTGTCATTGACAGGAGGATACGAAAGAATCTACCCTAAAGGGGGCCGCAAGGGCCTCGACTCTTTCCCGCACTTCTTTGTTCCGACCTGCTCACTCCGCTGTCTACGCCCGCTCGAGATGACGACCATTTCGGCGGGCGTGGGCAGCGAAGGATGTGGTCACTGGCACATTCTCCTCCCCTACTCGGGGCGAGCCTTCCGATTTTGACGTGAGATATCCCCTAAAGAGGACCCGCAAGATCCACCCTAAAGGGGACCATAAAGGTCTCCACTCTTTCCCGTCCTTTTTTATGACATGGCAAGTCATACATCCCGCGTACTTCCGGTCGACATGACGAACATTGCGATGGAAAGCGCAGGGTACAGAGCGCAGAGAAGCGGCAGAGCCGCATATGAAAGAGCTTTTCCTATTTCCGACCTTAGACCTTTGACCTTTGACCCCGCTCCTATGACGCAATCCGCCAGCCTCAGCCATGACGCACACCGCCTGGGAACGACGAAAAAAGCAGTGTCTCACGGCAGCGGATCATAGCCGCCCTTATGAAAAGGATGGCACTTGGAGATCCGCTTGACTGCGAGCCAGCTGCCTTTGACAGGACCATATTTTTGTATTGCTTCCAGCGCGTATTCGCTGCATGTCGGCGTGAACCGGCAGCACGGCGGTTTCAGCGGGGAAATATAGGAACGGTAGAATCGTATCATTCCGATGAGGAACGCTTTCATTTATGCCCCCATGATTCCGGCTTTGCGCCACAACGCGAGGATCGCTTTTTCCGCTTCTCCATAGGAGGCGCGGGTGAGGAAATTGCCCGCCAGAAGTACCGCTTCGTGCCCGGCGGCCAGTTCATGCCGGTGGAGCCGGTAGACTTCCTTCATGAGACGACGCGCCCGGTTTCTGGCGAAAGCGTGACCGATTTTCTTGGTGGTCACGAATCCCATGCGGAGCGGGCGGCGGGCTGCCTTCACGACGAAGAGGAGGCCCGCCCGGTTTCCATAGCGCCGGCCCCGGGCATAGATGCGGCGGAAGTCCCCATTCCGGCGGATCCTCGTTTCCCGGGGAAGCGTATACCGCAGTCCTTCCGGATCTGCCATACGATCAGGCACTGAGTACTTTTCTGCCTTTCGCTCTTCTTCTCTTCAGCACGATACGGCCTGCGCGGGTCTTCATGCGGGCACGGAAACCGTGGGTACGTTTTCTCCAGGTATTGTTCGGCTGGAATGTCATTTTACCTTTTGCCATCTATTACACCTCCTTACTTCTGCCTTGGCAGTGTCATTTCTGTACACCGTAACATAGTAATTATAATAAAAGACTTTTTCCCTGTCAATGAAATTCACTTGACTTCCTTTTCTCCTTTCCCGGGCATTTCATTTCCATATTTTGTTAATTGGTTTATATAATAACATTCTATATAAGGTTTTCTTTATAGGGAGCTATAATGGGGGCGTAAAAATAGAAAAGGACAGTGATAGAAATGGAATTCACTTCAGCCGCGTGGACAGCGATCGCGATTTTCGTTGTAGTCTACGCGGTGATTATTTCAGAAACAGTGCACCGCACCATTATCGCTCTCTGCGGGGCGGCGCTCATGGTGGGGCTGGGTGTGCTCAGCCAGGACAAAGCAGTGAGCCACATTGATTTCAATACGCTGGGTCTCCTCATCGGCATGATGGTGATTGTCAATATCACCGCGGAGACCGGCTTTTTCCGCTATCTTGCCATCTGGTCGGCGAAGAAAGTGCATGCGTCCCCAGTGAAGCTCCTCATGGCCTTTGCGTGCCTCACGGCTGTATGTTCCGGATTTCTCGATAACGTGACCACGGTGCTTCTCACGGTGCCCATTACCTTTCATATTTGCCACGATCTGAAGATTCCGGTCATTCCTTTCCTGCTGGCGCAGATTATGGCGTCCAATATTGGCGGCACCGCCACTCTCATCGGGGATCCGCCGAATGTGATGATCGGCAGCGCTGTGCCGCAGCTGGATTTCATGGCATTCCTCACAAAGCTCGGCCCGGTGTGCCTGGTGATTCTCCTTGTGACGGTGGGGCTCATCGCCCTTCTGTACCGGCGCCGTCTTCATACGACGGACGCTCTCCGCGCGTCGGTGATGGCGCTCAATGAAAAGACGGCCATCACCAACAAGAAGCTTCTTACGAAATGTCTCACCGTTCTCACTCTGGTGGTACTTGGATTTATTTTCCACAGCCAGCTCGGTCTGGATACGGCGACGGTCGCTTTGGGCGGCGCGGCATTTCTCATGCTGATCACCATCCGCAAAGATGAAGACGCTCTCACAGATAAACTGGAAAAGGTAGAGTGGACCGCGATTTTCTTCTTCATCGGTCTTTTCATCGTCATCGGCGGCCTGGTGGAAACCGGCGTGATCAAGAGTATGGCAAAAGAAGCGATCGCCCTCACCCAGGATAATCCGGAGTCCGCGACGATCCTCATTCTCTGGATTTCCGCCATTGCTTCCGCCTTCGTGGATAACATTCCCTTCGTGGCGACCATGATTCCACTGATTCAGGATATGGGCCAGATGGGTATGACCGATCTGACGCCGCTCTGGTGGGCGCTTTCTCTCGGGGCGTGCCTTGGGGGCAACGGCACTTTGATCGGCGCCAGCGCCAACGTGGTGGTCGCCGGGATCGCCCATCAGAATGGAGTGAAGCTTTCCTTTATGGGCTACACCAAGGTGGGCTTCCCCTTCATGATTCTGGCGGTTCTTATTTCTATGGTGTACCTCCTGGCGTTGTATTTCTAACGGCACAGGCAATCAAAAAGGTGAGCGGAAACGCAGGTTTTCTGCTCACCTTTTTGTATAGGGAATGTTCAAGTCCCTGACAAAAATCCTGCCTTAAAAAATGAGCGGAATCATGGGTTTTCCGCTCACTCTTTGCACGGGAAATATCCTGGTTCCTGTCAAAAATCCTGCCATTGAAAAATGAGCGGAAACGTGGATTTTCCGCTCACCTTTTTTGTATGGGAAATAGAAATCTTTACTTGGTGCCTGCCGGGGTGACTGCCTGCTTTTTTCCTGTGATGCCCACGCGGCAGCGCTGGAAGAGCCGTCCGAAGAACCAGGCGGTGGCGGCGGTGAAGATCATGCCCGGCGCGGCGGCGGCGGTCATGGCAAGGAAGCCTTTGCCGACTACGGTGGAGAGGACGGCCCGGGCCGCAATGGTACCGATGGGGCCGGAAATGATGTAGAAGAGCTTGCTGCTCCCAAGGAGGAGCCACACCACGCCGGTGCCGACGCGGAAGGTCATGGCAATGAGTACATTGAAAAGATTGTTCGTCCCAAGGATGAGGCCGATACAGGAGGCAAGGACGCCGGCGATGATGTATTTTTTGAAGCCGAAGACGCCGCAGATGGCCACGGCAATCGGCGCGGAAAGCTGGAATTCTCCGCCAGGGAAAATACTGGGAATGCGGAAGAGGCCGCTCACCTGAATGAGTACGGTGAGAAGGGCGATTTCACAAAGATCGTGGATAGCAGCGGTATTTTCTTTTCGATTTGTCATGGCGATGCTCCTTTATCCTTCAAAATTGTCTGTCAGAATCCGGCAGGCTTCCTCCAAATCTTCTTTCCTATGGGCGGCGGTCACGGTGAGGCGGATCCGGCTCGTCCCTTCCGGTACGGACGGCGGACGGATCGCCGAGAGGAGGAGACCCGTCTGGCGGCACCGGGCGGCATAGGCGACGGTTTCTTTTTCACTGCCTACGAGAATGGGCAGGATCGGCGTATTCCCCGGCAGAAGGGGCAGCCCCGCGGCAGTGAGTTTTTTCCGGAGATAGGCAGCGTTTTCCTGGAGCCGCCCCACATAGCGCGCCGGGTCTTTTTCAAGAAGGGCCAGGGCTTCTCCCGCTGCCGCTGCCGTAGCCGGGCCGATGGCGGTGGAGAAAATGAAAGGACGGGACCGGTTCCGCAGGTACGCGATGACCTCTGAGGAAGACGCGGCGAAGCCTCCTTCCGCGCCGAGAGCTTTGCTGAGGGTCCCTACGATGAGATCAATCCCGGCAGTATGCCAGTACTCGCTGCTCCCATGACCGGTCTTTCCGATGACGCCCGTAGCGTGGGCGTCGTCCACAATAAGGAAGGCGTCATACATTTCCTTGAGCCGCACCAGGTCCGGCACGGGCGCCAGATCGCCGTCCATGCTGAAGACGCCGTCTGTGACGATGAAACGCTGCCCCGGGACGGGTGTCTCCTTCAGCAATGTTTCGAGAGCGTCCATATCGCTGTGAGGATAGACCACCACCTTCGCCCGGGAAATGCGGCAGCCGTCGACGATGCTGGCGTGATTCAGACTATCGCTGAAAATCACGTCCCCCGGTCCGGCAAGGGCGTAGAGCACGCCCAGGTTCGTCATGTACCCCGTATTGAAAATCAGGGCTTCTTCCTTTCCTTTGCACCGGGCCAGCGCTTTTTCCAGATCGGTCATTTCGAAGGACGCGCCCGAGGTGAGCCGCGCCCCGCCGGATCCGGTCCCCCAGCGGAGGGCTTCCCGCGCCGCAGCGATCACCTCCGGTTCATGGGTCATGCCAAGGTAATCATTGGAATGGCATACGATGTATTCTTTTCCTTCCCTGTCCACCGCCCGGGAGGAGGAAATCATGCGCAGGTCCGACACGGCGCGGTACTGCCCGGCGTCGCGGATGTGGTTCAATTCTTTCTCGATATTTTTAATGTTCATCGCGCATCCTCACCAGTACTGCCTGATTCTGCATATAGTCTTCGTAGGCGTCTACATCTGTGCCGGGACGGACGAAAAAAATCCGTCCCCCTACGGGATCCCCTTTATCTTTCAGCACAGTGATCCTCCCGTACCCATACCGGGGCGAACCTACATAGCCTGTGACGTACTGGGGATCGTCGGACCAGCAGAGCTCGGCCACCGTCTCCGGCGCGGACGCCACTTTTGACGCCAGCACCAGCGCCTCCCTGGGATGCTCGCCGCCAAGACCGCGGGACGCCATGCGCGATTCATAGAGCGCTGTATTTTCACAGTCCATATTGCTGCACCGCACGCCGCGGCTCCCGAGGCCGTCGAGGCGCCTCCCGGAGACAGCATCCACCACCATGGCGCCGCGCATGCTGTCGGTAAGCGCTGTCAGATAGGCCATGCCCGCCTGGGCCGCTTTTTCTGTGACCCCTGCCCGGATCAGTTCCTCTATGGCGAAGCGCCGTCCTTCTTCCTTCGTATGGCTTACCCGCTCATAAAGGGGAAGGAGATCACAATACTGAATCTTCCGGTCCGGCACCTCTTCTACACGGACCTGGATGAAATCCGCCGCTCCCCGTTCATGACGCCTGGCACGGCGCAGCATGGAAATCACATTCCGTTCCACATCATCTTCCGGCACGATCCGTTCCGCCCCGGAAATATGGCGGCCTCCCTCTCCATGAATCCCGCCCAGACTGGAACGCATTTTGACGCTGTACAACATTTCCTCTTCCGCTCTCCTTTGTTAACCCTTCAATTTCTCAAAAGTTGACTTGATCCCTAAAAAAAGGCATCCCCCAAGCATGTCGAGGGATGCTTACAGTACTCAGTATAGTGAACTTATATCATTTCGTCAAGTTAACATACGAAATTTGACTGGATTTCCGAAAAATTCCTCCCGCTCTTCTGCTGGAAATTACTTGATACGGCCCCAGCCGTCACCGTAAGACCAGAAATGATCCACCGGGCCATGGCCATGGCCGACAGAGCGGTCGATGCCGCCAAGGAGCGCCCCTGTAATATAGAGCTTGGCCATGTGCACTGCCTCTGCCAGCTCCCATCCATCGCCGAGGAAGTAAGCGAGCGCGCTGGACAAGGTGCATCCTGTGCCGTGGGTATTCTTCGTATCCACCCGGGGCTCGGAATATTCATGGAAGCCCGTTTCATCGAGGAGAATATCCGCGGCGGCGCCGGCGAGATGCCCGCCCTTCACGAGGACCGCCGCGCTGCCCCAGGCTTTGATTTTCTCCGCCGCCGCTTTCATGTCGTCCTTCCCGCGGATGGACATCCCGGTGAGCGCTTCCGCCTCGGGGATATTGGGCGTCACCACCGTTGCCAGAGGAAAAAGCTTTTCTTTGTACACCGATACTGCTTTTTCTTCGAGGAGCATCGCCCCGGAGGTCGCCACCATAACGGGATCCACCACGAGAGGTGCCCCTTGGTGGGCGGCCAGGAAATCCGCCGCCGCTTCCGCATTCTCCGCAGTGGCGAGCATCCCTGTCTTCACCGCGTCAGGGGGCACGTCTTCATAGACAGCTGCCAGCTGGGCTGTCACCATGGCGGGGCTGGCATTCTCGATTTTGGAAACGCCCATCGTATTCTGCGCCGTAAGGGCGGTAATGCAGGTCATTCCGTACGCGCCGAGAGAGGCGAAGGTTTTCAGGTCCGCCTGGATACCGGCGCCGCCGGATGAATCAGAACCGGCGATGGTCAATATTTTTTTCATACATCCCTCCTGATAGAACATAAGGATTCCCTGGAAACAGGGGCGTCCTCGCGGCAATACCGCCCGGCAGGATCGCCAGGGGCGGACTTATTTCTTCTTCAATTTCCGCAGAGCCGGCGTGAAGTAGCCCAGGAGCTTTCCCTGGCGCCACTGCCGGTCGTAATCGATGACTGCCGCCGCGGCTGGATCAAACTGGATCGCCGCGCCGCACACCGTCATGAGGTAGCTCTGAAGGAAGGGATGGTGGCTCACAAGAAGGAGGGGCCCTTCCCCAAGGAGGCAGTGCGCCGCCGTGAGCTGCCATGAGCTCTGCACCAGTTCCTCTGCGGTCTGCACCGATCCGCCGCACACATTGGAGACGATCTCCGCGGTTTCCCTGGTCCGCCTGTAAGGGCTGGCCGCGATGGTCAGGGTATTTTCTTTCAGAAAATGGCGAAGCATCCCTGCGGTGCGCTCCACATTGCGGATCCCTTTTTCCGTGAGCGCCCGGTTCCGGTTGGACACCGATTCCGTTTCCGCCTCGGCATTTCCATGTCTCATAAGAATGATGTACATAGCCTCTTCCTTTCTTCAGAAATGACAGGCCCGTATCCCCTGCGAGCCGCTGCACAGGCCAGTGTCATTCCCCGGTCCCTCCCGGGATGATCTGGTCTTTTTCCTTCTCGCTGCTGGCGTACTTGATATCCACATTGGTGCCCACCGTGGTGAAGGTTTTCTCGATGGGATTGCCGTTCACCAGAAGGCCTGTAATAACCACACGCCCCTCTTTGACACGGAAGCTGGCGGTGAGGCTGTTCTTCATGCGGGACACCACTTTGCCTGTGTCCGCGTCCCGCACCTGGACCCGCTCAGCGAGTTCACTGATGGGCAGGCGCCGGATATCGGCCGCGTCCATGTAGAGCCGGTCCGTAGGGAAATCAAAATGGACCACGTCGCCGTCCATGCCTTTCGCGCGGACCGTTATATACTCGCCCTGGGGCTTTTCCAGCTGGGCATGGAGCACCTGGAGGCGGTTTTCCTTGTCCTTGCTGATGGAGAGATAGATCCGCTCCCCGATGACAGGAGCATTCACCCCGAGCCAGCGCGCCTTGTCTACGGGCACATGGAGGGAAATGTAGGGGCTCTCATAGAAATTGCGGCTGAAATTGACAGTCACCGCCGTCGTATAGGTCTGTCCTTCCTCCCGGACACCGGTGAAATCACTGCGGATCCAGAAGAGCGTCCCTATTTCCGCCAGAGCAGCCAGAAGGAAGAGTACCCATAGAAAATTACTTTTCTTCATGGCGGTCCTCCTTTCCAGCCTGACCGCGCTGGCGGGAGGCGTACCAGAGAAGCGCCGAAAGCGCCAGCCCTGCCGCGCCGACCGCGAAGAAGAAGAGCCCCCGCTGCCCGAAAGTAAGCGCCGAATCGGAGAGGCGGATGATCCCTTCTCCCGCGGCGAGACACGCCCCGGCAGCAGTCTGCCAGTTCCGCCCTGCCTCGATGCCCCGCCCGAGGATGGCCGCGCCGAGGATGAGCCCGGCGAAGGTGACGATCACCGCGGAAAGCGCTCCGCTCCTGTCCCAGAAGGAAGCGGCCCCCGCTGCGGCGATGATGAAGGGAATGAGCCCTGCCGCCTGGGCGAGCCATTCTCTGTCCTTCCGCAAACGGTAGAGGAGGAACCCGTCAATTCCAAGGAACGCAATGAGAAGCACCGCGAGAAACCAGCTGTCCGGCGCCGCCTGCCAGACACTGCCGAAGGCGCCGGCCAGTACCGCGCCGGACACAGCGGCGCCGCCGAAGAAGCGCAGCGCCGATCCGAGCCAGTCATACCGGCGGAGCGCCGCCCCGAAAAGCCAGGTGAGAGACGCGGCGGCAGAAAAGAACTGGATCTGCCACATCCGCCCTGACGCGGTATAGCAGGTGAGCACCAGCACCGCCGCCATCCAGGCCCAGGCGAAAGCGATGCCGCCGCGCTCCCTTTTCCCGCTGACCAGGAGGAAGAAAAAAGGCAGGGACAGCGCCATGAGGAGCCACGCCAGCCCGTCAGGCCATCCGTCGAAGGGGGAAAGCCACGCCATCGCGGCGGTATTGGCGGCGAAAATGACGCCGAGCCCGGCAGACCGGAGGAGGTAGAGCATGACCAGCAGGAAAAGCGCCGCTGCCATAGCCAGTCCGAACAGATCCCCGTCCAGGAAGAACGAATCGTGCACCATCCAGAGAGAAGCGGTCACCACGAGGCCGTGGAACAGGCCCACCCCTTCCCGGAGCGGCATAGGCACCGCCCGTCCTGCCAGATCCTGCCGGAGAAGAAGCGCCGCCGCCAGAAGAGACAGCAGAAGCGGCAGAAGAGCCGCATAGAAACGCTCCATCTGGGACAGACCATTCCAGAGAGACGCCACCATGAGCGCCGCCCCGGCGAGGAGACAAAAAGCCGCCGTCCCAAGGAAAGGCGCCGTAAGAGAGGGCCCGCCGCCGCGCCGGGAGGAATGGGCCCAGATCGCTTCTGCCTCGGCGGGGCTGATCAAATTCTCCCTGGTCCACAAAGCGAGATCTTCCTTGAGCCGCTGCCGGTGTTCATTCATAGAAATTCCTCATTTCTTCGCCCGCAGGAAATGGGGCATCACCGAAAAAAAGCTGATGCACATCCATGCATCAGCTCCCTTCTTATTTCACAATCAATACAGGGCATTTCGCGCGGCTTACGAGGTAACTCGAAACCGAGCCCATGAAAATCCCTTTCAAAGGTCCAAGGCCGCGGCTGCCCATGACGATGAGGTCCGCCTTCATATCATCGGCCATCTGGAGAAGCACCGGTCCAGGAGACCCCACTTCGAAAAGAGTTTCCACCGGAACCCCTTCGGGAATGACGCTCTTCGCCTCTTCCAGGTCGGCGCGGCACTGCTTTTCCAGGTCCTGGGAGAGCTGCGTCGTGAGGCACCCTTCCGCGATGGACACCTGGTCAAAATTGCTCATCACCGACACAATATTGCATACACTGGCAACATACAATTTCCCTTTGCCTGCTTCCGCCAGGTCGATCGCCTGGGCCAGCGCTTTCTTCGCGTGTTCCGAGCCGTCATAGGGAACGAGAATTTTCTTGTAACTGATCATCTGAGGCACCGCCTTTCACGAGCGGAGAAAACTGTCACATTTCCCCGCTGATGGATAGAAACCAGTAATTATTTCCTTATAGATTTATTATAACACAGCCTTGGGGCCGCCCTATATAAGATTGATTGATAATCTTTTATAAGAGAAATTCTCTCTCCGAGCGCTTACCATTCATAGAGCAGCTTCTCCGGCGCCCGGTGCGGATCGTGGAAGGGCACCACCTGGGTGAAATGATTCTTCCCGGCGAGGGCTTTCATTTCCCTGTAGGTGGTGTGATTGGGCCAGAGCACCTGCTCCGCCCGGCCGCTCTCCGCAAATTCCCGGGCCTGCCCGTAGCCGTGAATACTGCCGCTCATGAGGAGCGCCATCTCCGGATGGTCCTCCACGAGCTGCCGGCTCCCTGCGTGGGAAAGCTGGGCGTCTGTGAGGAAGTAAATTCCTTCTTTCCCAATGGTGCGGTCGTCCCAGACCTGGATCCAATCCCCGGGAATGGCCGCTGCCGCCGGACGAGCGAAATAGGGCCGCCGGGAGAATCCTGTCCATTCTTTGTAAAGCCGCTCTGACATATACATGGGAACGCTCCCATGGAGCGCCTCCTGCAGGGACAGGGCGATAGAAAGGCCCCGGCCGAAACGGGGCACCGGCAGAAGCAGCGGCCGCCCCTCCTGGATAAGGGAAAAGGCTTTCCCAAGGAAACGGGTCCGCATATCCGACCCCCACTCCTCGGTGGGATACGCCGCGTCGAGGACGGCAATATCCGCGGTGAGACCCCGCACCGGATCGCAGGTATAGAAAGGATCCCCTTCCCGGTAATCACCGGAAAAGAAGGCTTTCTTCCCTTCACAGGAAATGAGGTACCACACCGCGCCGCAACAATGACCAGTGCGGCCCCACTGGAAGGAAAATCCAGGAAGGAGCTCCACCTCCGGTGCGGTAGAATCAAGAATCACCGCGTTCTTCGGCTTGTAACTGAGCTGGCGGTACGTCTGGGCTGACATGAGCACAGGCCCGCTGAACCCCTTTCCTTCCACATACTCCACCGCCCCTGTATGGTCCCGGTGGGAATGAGTCAGGAATAAATACTCCGCGCCGCGGATCTCTTCTGTGGTGAGATCGGGCACACGGTCCAGCCCGTCAGTGGACGTACCGCAGTCCACGATGTACGAATGCTGCCGTCCGGATACAAAAAAGCAGCTGCGCCCAAAATCGCCGCAGCCGCCTGCTATACTGAGTTTCATTCGCTATCTCCATTGATGCATCTTATCCATTTGTTGCGTAGAATAAACCTTTTTAACACTCTACCATATTTTCTAATGCATGTCCAGTTATGGGACAGGGTCTGGGGTTTACGGAAGTGCATCATGGGAGCGGGGTTTAGAGTTGAGAGCTACCAGTTGAGAGGGGCGGTGCGCCGCCTCAAATAAAGTGGGCGGCGGGAGTTTTGTAGTCTGGGACGGATGGTGCGTCATTAGCAAAGGACTCGTGGTCTGAAGTCAGAAGTCGGGAGTCTGAAGTGGAAATAGGAAGGTCTCTTTTATATTTTGGCTGTGCCGCTAATACAAGCTTCCTGCTTTCAGCCATCAGCGGTCAGCGGGCCCGCGGCGCGGTATTGGATGTCTTTACGGGCCATTTCTTAGCGCCGGAGAACGTGGCCACTGACACATTCTCCTCCCCTGCCTAGGAAAAGCGTCAGATTTCGTCATCTCTACAAAATAGGCGAATGTATGCGTACAAACCGGAAACAGAATGATGCCTCTGCACAAGGCTCGCCCCGCAAGGGGAGAGCTGGCCAAAGGCCTGAGAGGGGCAAGCCTGCGCAGACCGTGGTTTTGAACGCAGCATTTGAAAATAACGACATGAGAATGAAGGCTGAAGTGGAAATAGGAAGCTCTCTTTTATATTTGGGCTGTGCCGCTGATACAAGCTTTCTGCTTTCAGCCATCAGCGGTCAACGGGAATAGGATGTGCTTTCTTTATATATGGCTTCGCCGTGCATGAGCGGGTTTAAAATCACTTTGTACGCAG
>CAUBUJ010000029.1 GCA_958439155.1 uncultured Veillonellaceae bacterium | reverse complement strand
AGTATGAAGTGAGCAAGCCTGCCAATAGTGTCGATGACAAAGCGAAAGAACTCCTGGAGAAAGAATTTGCCAAAGGGGCTCCGAAGAACCGCCGCCCTGCGTTCCGTACCGTCCGTTTTGACAACAGCGGCCGTCCGCAGGACCAGAAAAAACAGGCAAAATATTCTTCTTCCTATTCGACAGACCGGGAAGAACAGGATCAGCGTGCAGCCATAGCCAAGGCGGAAGCAGAAGCTAAAAAGAGCGCCGCTCCGCGGGGAGAGGCACGTCCGGGAAGCGAAGGAGAACGTCGTTCTTCTTTCCAGAGAAGCGGTGACCGCCCGCAGAGAAGCGGTGAATACAGAGGAAGCCAGGGCCGTGACAGCCGCGGCAGCCGTGATGGGCGCCCGGGAAGCGAAGGAGACCGGCGCGGCTCTTTCCAGAGAAACGGAGACCGCCCGCAGAGAAGCGGTGAATACAGAGGAAGCCAGGGCCGTGACAGCCGCGGCAGCCGTGATGGGCGCCCGGGAAGCGAAGGAGACCGGCGCGGCTCTTTCCAGAGAAACGGAGACCGCCCGCAGAGAAGCGGCGAATACAGAGGAAGCCAAGGACGCGACAGCCGCAGCAGCCGTGACGGACGCATAGGGACGACGGGAGACCGGCGTTCTTCCTTCCAGAGAAACGGAGACCGTCCGCAGCAGGGATTCGGCGGACAGCGCCGGGAAAAGCCGGCTCCCGTTTCTTCTATGGAAGAAGGAAAGCCAACGGTGACCCGCCGGGAGAAACCGGTAAAGAAGAACACAAAGAAAGACTATGAACGGAGCCGCCGTGAAAAAGAAGGCAGTTCGCTCATGGCCCAGTCGATGCGGAACAATAAAAAGAAGAAGCATACCGCGGAAAAGAAAGCAGTTGCCTATCCGACAGAAGTAACGCTCCCTGCAAGCGTCACGGTCAAAGAACTGGCGGGACTTTTCGGACGCGAAGTGAGCGAAATCATTATGCACCTGATGAAGCTGGGAATCATGGCGACCATCAACCAGAATGTAGATCCTGACGCGGCGGCCCTCCTGGCGGATGATTTCGGCATTACCCTTCTGGAACCGGAAAAGCCGGCAGATCCTACAGAATATGTTCCCGCGCCAGATGATCCCCGTTTCCTCAAGCCCCGTCCTCCTGTGGTGACCATTATGGGTCATGTCGACCACGGCAAAACCACACTTCTGGATGCGCTCCGCCAGACCAATGTGGCGGCCCATGAAGCAGGCGGTATTACCCAGCGCATCGGTGCTTACCAGATCCGTTACAAAAATCAGAAAATTACGTTCCTTGATACGCCGGGGCATAAAGCGTTCACCGCAATGCGCACCCGCGGTGCCCAGATTACGGATATCGCTGTCATTATCGTAGCCGCTGACGACGGTGTCATGCCTCAGACCATTGAAGCCATCGATCATGCAAAGAGTGCGAAAGTACCGATCGTAGTGGCGATCAACAAGATTGATAAACCTGGCGCCAACCCGGATCATATCAAGGAAGAACTGTCCCATCAGGGCCTCATTTCGGAAGACTGGGGCGGTGATGTCATCATGGTTCCGATTTCCGCGAAAAAACGGATCGGCCTCGATGACCTCCTGGACAACATCCTCCTCGTTGCGGAAATGGAAGAGCTCAAAGCCAATCCGAAGCGCGATGCTTACGGTGTTGTCGTAGAGGCGCAGCTCGATAAAGGCCGCGGCCCTGTGATGAATGTGCTTGTGCAGAACGGCACGCTCCATGTGGGTGACGGCGTTCTCGCAGGCAAGTGGTGGGGCAAAGTCCGGGCCATGACCAATGAGCAGGGACGGAAGCTGAAAGCGGCAGAACCTTCCGCGCCGGCAGAAGTACTGGGCATGAACGGCGTTCCCGAAGCGGGCGATCATTTCTATGTGATGGATGAAAGAAAAGCCCGGGAAATCGCAGAGATGCGTGCTGTCCGCGCCAAGGAAGAAGAAAGGGGCCAGGTCCAGAAGATTACCCTTGACAATATCTTTGAAAAGATTAAAGAAGGGGAAATGAAGGAACTGGACGTCATCATCAAGGCCGATGTCCAGGGTTCCGTGGAAGCGCTGCAGCAGTCGCTGGAAGGCATCAAGAGCGAGAAAGTCCGCATTTCCGTGGTTCATGCCGCGGTAGGCGCCATCAGCGAATCCGATGTGATGCTCGCTTCTGCGTCGAACGCCCTCATTATTGGCTTTAACGTGCGTCCTGACGCCAATGCGAGAGCGCTGGCGGAAAAAGAAAAAGTGGATATCCGCCTGTACCGTGTCATTTATGACGCTATCGATGACGTAAAAGCCGCGATGGCAGGGCTCCTCGCGCCGAAAGTGAAAGAAGTTCTTCTCGGCCATGCGGAAGTCCGTCAGGTCATCCATACGCCGAAGGTCATCGTTGCCGGCTCGTATGTACAGGACGGAAAGATTACCCGTACCTGCCAGATCCGCCTCATCCGCGACGGCATCGTCGTACATGAAGGCAAACTGGCATCCCTGCGCCGCTTCAAAGATGACGTGAAGGAAGTGGAAGAAGGGTACGAATGCGGCCTTTCGATTGACGGTTACCGTGATATCAAGGAAGGCGACCAGATCGAAGCGTTTACGCTGGAAGAAGAAGCGGCAAAACTGGAATAACTGCCTCGTTTTCCAGATACAATGAATCCGCTCTATGAGGACAAGCGGGCTGGTTCATCCATTTGTATGAAAAGGATACTCTCAGAAGGGTATCCTTTTTCTATTTTCTGTTTCGGCCGGGAAATTCCGGTGCGCGGTGCTTCCGCCGGGGCAGATATGGTATAATGAATGCAGTCATGATGGGGCTTCTTGCGGTGCACACACATCTCCCGGGAATCAATCATGGCTTTTTCCATAGTATCTATCATATGCTGCGGGGCAGTCATTTTTTATTTCATAAAGAGGAACCATAATGGCATCACAGGAAATTATAGAGAAAGCGGAAGAACTGCGGAAAGCGATCCGCCACAACAGTTATTTGTACTATGTACTGGACCGTCCGGAAATCACGGATTTTGAATTTGATAAAATGTACCGGGAGCTGGTGGATCTGGAGAAAGCCCATCCGGAGATCATCACCCCTGATTCACCGACCCAGCGCGTCGGCGGCAAAGCGAGCAGCGATTTCAAAAAAGTCCGTTTTTTAAAGCCCATGCTGAGTTTGACTAATGTATTCAGCGGGGAAGAGCTCCGGGAATTTGACCACCGGGTGAAATCCGATCTCGGCACAGACCGGGTGGAATATATTACGGAACTCAAAATTGACGGGCTTTCTATGAACCTGGTCTATAAGGAGGGCCGCCTCGTACAGGGACTGACCCGCGGCGACGGCCGTGTGGGGGAAGATGTGACAGCCAATGTAAAAACCATCAAAACCATTCCCCTTTTCATTGAGAACGCACCGCCATACATGGAAGTGCGGGGTGAAGTATACATGCCAAGGACAAGTTTTGCCCGGCTTAATGCGGAACGGGATGAAGCGGGACTCATGCCCTTCGCCAACTGCCGGAATGCCGCCGCAGGCTCTCTCCGCCAGCTCGATCCCCATGTGACAGCGGCGAGAAATCTCGATTTTTTTGCCTATGCCATTGGGGAAGCGGAAGGCCTTCCTGTACACACCCAGGAAGAACTGCTGAAGACACTGGCAGATTTTCATTTCCGGGTCAATCCCCACTATAAAAAATGGGAAACCATCGACGGTGTGATCCATGGCGTGGCAGAATGGGAAGAGAAGCGCCATGATCTTCCTTACGATACAGACGGCATGGTTATCAAAGTAAATGATTTCTCCCAGCAGGAAGAACTGGGGGCCACCGTAAAAGATCCGAAATGGGCGACAGCCTACAAATATCCTCCGGAAGAAGCGGTAACCCAGGTAGAGCGGATCATTGTCACTATGGGGCGTACCGGCGTGCTTACCCCGTCGGCGGATCTCACCCCGGTACGGCTGGCGGGCACCACAGTGAAGCGCGCGACCCTGCATAATCTGGACTTTATTCGGGAAAAAGACATCCGCGAAGGAGACTATGTGCGGATTTACAAGGCAGGGGAAATCATTCCGGAAGTGGCGGCGGTGCTGAAGGAAAGACGCACCGGAAAAGAAAAAGAATTTCATATGCCTGAAACCTGCCCGGTATGCGGCGGCAAGGTGGAGCGGATACCTGGAGAAGCGGCGTACCGCTGCATGAATCCAGCCTGCGGCGGGGTCGTGCGGGAAAAACTGATTCACTTCGCGTCCCGCGACGCCATGGATATAGAAGGCATGGGTCCGTCTGTGGTAGACAGTCTCCTCGCTTATGGGCTGGTCAAAAATCCCGCTGATTTTTATACACTGAAAACGGAGGACATCGAGCAGATCGAACGGATGGGAGAAAAGAGCGCTTCCAATCTGATCGCGGCTATTGCGGATAGCCGTGACCGGGGCCTTGCGAAGCTTCTTTTCGCGCTGGGTATCCGGTTCCTTGGAGCCAAAGGGGCGGAACTGCTGGCAGAGCGCTATGAAACGATGGACGCTGTGATGGGTGCTTCCGCAGAGGATCTCCAGGAGACGGAAGGCATTGGAAAAGTCATCGCTGCCAGTGTGCATGATTATTTTGAAGAAGAAGAAAATCTGGAACTGGTGAATCGCCTGAAAGCAGCTCATGTGAAAATGGACGCGGTGAAAGAAACCCGTGAAGGCGAGGCCTTTGCCGGAGAAAAGGTAGTGCTCACAGGAAAACTTTCTTCCATGGGCCGCCGGGAGGCAGGAGATGTGATCCGCCGCCTCGGAGGAGAGGTACAGACCGCTGTCACGAAAAGCACGACCCTTGTGGTAGCGGGAACTGACGCAGGAAGCAAACTGGAGAAAGCAAGGGAAAAAGGCATTCCGGTGATGACGGAAGAAGAATTCCGGCGCCGCTCTGGTTTGTAAGACAGGCAGCAGAGAGGGAAAGCCTATGGGATTTCGTTTTTACCGTCGTGTCAAAATATTTCCCGGCGTCACAGTGCATATCGGGAAAAAAGGGGTCACAGGAATCTCCGTAGGGAAGCGGGGGGCCCATGTGACCGTCGGGAAAGCAGGCGTCCGTACCACGGTTGGGATTCCCGGGACGGGGATTTCTTATACCACGGTATCCAAAAAGAAAAAGTCCCCTGACAGTGTTCTTCAGGAAAGAGAAAGAGCGCCCCTTCCGTACCTCAAGCAGTGTCCCTGGTGCGGACACCGCTGCCGGAAACGGTGGGACAAGTGCCCTGCCTGCGGTCATCCCTTGGAACAGCCGCTTCCAGAAGGGAAGATGAAATGTCCTGGCTGCGGCGCCGTCATGAATGAAGGACTCAATTACTGCCCCCGCTGCGGCAGAGAATTTCATCCCTATCCGGGCGGTTTTTACAAGGGCTTTGAAGGAACGCTCTCCCAGGAGGAGCAGGAGGAGCTGCGCCGGAATCATCTGATCCAGTGCAAAGTCTGTCACGCGGTCACGGAAAACGGGATGTCCATCCAATATTGCCCCTATTGCGGGACAAAACTTCACGCGCCCAATGGAAAGGAGACGGTCTGTTACTTCCTTGCGGTTTTGGTGATTCTTTTCCTGTGCTGGACTTTCTTCTGAACGCCCGCGATATATCCTGTGAAGCTTTTGGGAATCGGGAGGATTTTTTTCACTTTTTGGGGGGAGCGCAAGAATTTTTGCATTATAAGTAAAATATTAACAGACTCTTGAATTTTATAGTATGAAATGCTATACTGAAGACAAGTCAAGGGGACACCCCGAGATGAACAATTTCAGAGAGAACAGAGCTGAAGAGCCTTGTGGAGAATCCGGTGAAAATCCGGAACTATAGCAGCCGTGAGGATAGAATCCAAGTCGGACACCGCCTGTTTTAGAAAACCTGTCAGCAGACAGTTTTTTCGAGATCGAATCATTCCGCGGACTTGCGGAAGATGATGCCAGGGGCAGTCTCTTCTCTCATAGTCCGCGGTTTTTGTTTTTCCGGGAAACAGAAACCGCGGAAGGAGGCAGAATGAAAAAAATCAAGGACGAAATCAAACGCATAGAAAGCGCGAAGGGCAATATCGTCCTTGTGAACAAAGCATCCTATCTTTCTCTCTTAAAAGAATTGAGTACGCTTCGCTTCAAGGCGCGCCGCGCAGAAGACTGGGAGGCACCGGCCCAGGTGGTTTCCCTGCTTCGCCGGGGCTATATGTACCAATATTGGTACCCTGATCCAAGAAAAGGAGACATTCAAATGGCAGACGCAAAGAATAACGCGGAAGTAAAAGTAGCCGCTGAAAAAGTAGCAGCTTTCAAAAAGTACCTGGAAGAAAATAAAATCACAGGATTCGGCCTCCAGGATTTCCAGAATGATGTGCACGCCCAGGCTTTCCGGAGCAATCTTCCTGTAGAAGGACAGAACCTTCCCTTTATGATTCTCCTTGATGACAGCGTGTATACCATGCTCCAGGTGCAGGTGGCTACTTCCATCGCTTTGGGAGAAAAACGGGCAAAGATCTGTGAATATCTGAATGATCTCAATGAACAGTACCGTATGCTGAAGTATTCCGCTGACGCTGCAGGCAATGTGCTTCTCACCTGCTGCATTCCCGCAGGAGTTCCCCACTTTGAGCCGGCTCTCGTGATCGCGATTCTGAATCAGATCCAGGGACATCTGAATGCGGTCTATCCGGACATTATGAAACATCTCTGGGAAAAATAATCAGATTTTCTTTTACAGAATACGTGAAAACAAGGAGAAATAAAATGATGATGAAAAAAACAGTTCTTGCTGCGGCGCTGCTGGCAGCTGCTTCTTTCGGCGCTTATGGAATGGCTGATGCGGCAACAGGCATTGTCAATGTCAATGCGGTACTCCAGGGCAGTGCAGATTTCCAGAAAGCAGGAAAAGAATTGGCTGGGGAGCAGCAGAAACTGCAGAACCAGTATAACAGCAAGTCCAAAACCATGACCAATGAGCAGAAAGCGGGACTGGCGAAAGAATTGAACCAGAAACTGGCGGAAAAAGAAAAAGATCTGATGACGCCGGTGCAGGAAAAATTCAAAGCGGCCGTGGAAAAAGCGGCAAAAGATAAAAAGGTGGACACCGTAGTAGCGCCAGGCGGTCTTCTTTACGGAACCGTCGATGTGGATCTCACTGCGGATGTACAGAAAAATATGAAATAATAAAAGCAATCCAAAAGCCTGCGCGTATGGCGCAGGCTTTTGGATTGCCCTGATTAATGACGGCTTCTGTGGACCGCCTCTTCAAATTCTGCTTGAATCTTCGCAGACGGTTCTTTATCTATAAGGGAGAAGAGAACGATCGCCGCGGTAGAGAGAATAAATCCGGGAACCAGTTCATACAGGCCGAACCATTCAAACTGCTTCCAGATGAGCACCACAAGGCCGCCGGTGATGATGCCCGCATAAGCCCCTTTGAGAGTCATCCGTTTCCAGTAGAGGGAGAGAAGCATAGCCGGCCCGAAACATGCCCCAAAGCCTGCCCACGCATAGGAAACGATCTGGAAAATATAGCTGTTCGGATCTGACGCGAGGTAGAGCGCGCATACCGTGACGAGCAGTACCGCCAGACGGCTCACCAGGATCAATTCTTTTTCGCTGGAATGTTTCCGGAAAAAAGGCTGGTACAGATCGCGGGATACAGCAGAGGCGGTGACCAGGAGCTGGGCGGAAGCGGTGCTCATGATCGCGGCGAGAACCGCGGACCAGATGAGGCCCGTGATGAACGGCGCGGACAGATCTGACGCCATGATAATGAAAACACGCTCAGCGTCAGCGTTTTCCAGAGGCGTCTGCAGGTAGGCTTTGCCTACAATGCCGATGGCAATGGCGAACATCAGGGAAATGACGACCCAGCCCATGGCGATGCGCGTCGATTTTTTCAGTTCTTTCGCGTCGCTGATGGCCATAAACCGGACCAGAATATGGGGCTGGCCAAAGTAACCAAGTCCCCAGCCGAGAGAGGAAATGAACATGACAATGGCGGCAAGCGTTCCTTCAGATTCTGGGAAAAGGGAGAAATATCCGGCCCCTTCGCCGGAGAGAATGTCCATAGTCGGCGCCGGTCCGCCAAGTGCGAGAGAAGCGGCGATCGGAATATAGAGCACAGTGAAGAACATCATGGTGCCCTGAATGAAATCGGTCCAGCATACGGCACTGAATCCTCCGAGGAAGGTATAGAAAACGACCACACCCGCTCCGATTAGAAGCGCCGTCATATAAGGAAGTCCGAAAATGGTATTAAACAGCTTTCCTGCAGCTACGAAACCGGAAGAGGTGTAAATGATGAAAAACACAATGATGCAGATGGCGCAGATGCAGCGGAGCCCGCTTCTGTGATCTTCAAAACGGTTGGACAGATAGTCCGGGATGGTCAGGCTGTTGCTGGCCACTTCCGTGTAATTCCGAAGACGCTTGGAAATAAATACCCAGTTCAGCCAGGTGCCTGCAATGAGGCCAATGCTGGTCCACACCGCGGAAAGGCCATGAAGATAGGCAAAACCGGGAAGTCCCATGAGCATCCAGCCGCTCATGTCAGATGCTTCCGCGCTCATCGACGTAAGCCATGGTCCCAGTTTCCGGTCGCCCAGAATGTATTGGGACAAATTCTTCTGCTTCCTTGAATAATAGATGCCGATGGCCATCATGACCAAAAGGTACAGGCAGAAAGCCAGTATAATACTCCATTCACCATTGTATTGCATGAAAAACCTCCGTTCACACCGGCACAAAGAAAGCACTGAAAAAGATCTGCAGAGAAATTTTTCAGTGCTTCATTACACCACAGCGTCTTATTATATTTCTTTATCATAAGAGAGAATGGCCCATTTGTAAAGACTGACGGCCATTTTATGACAAAATTACAGGAGAATGGAAGTAATCCATGCCGCCTGTCCGGGCACGGGCGCTCTTGAAACAGAAAGACTGCACCTGGGAAGCCTGTTTTTCCACATCAAAGTACATGGCATATTGGGGAAGTTCCTTCTCTCCCTTCGCAAAACGGGTCACCACAGGGATGGCCGCCTGGCGGAGGAGGGCGCTTCTGCTGCGGCGCATTGCGAGAAGACGCGCGTAAGGCGCCCGGCCGGGGCGGCTCATAGGGGAAGGGACATGGCACTGCCCCAGAAGAAGAGACGCGCCGATCCGGCGAAGACGGCTCAGAAGGTAACGTCTGCTTTTAACGGCGGCGAGCATTTCTTCGTAAGAAGCGGAATTTTGCGCGGCAAACCAGCGGTTTTCCAGTCCTTCTGAAAAAAGACCGGACTGGCAGAGCGCGTCTTTCGTGAGAAGTTTTGAAAAAAGAAGACACCCGTCATCATACCGGTTATAGTCTGTAACGCGTCCTTCTGAGAGAAGCGTCTCCAAAGAAGATTTTTCCGATTCCGGAATCCATGGAGGCGGCGCGCCTTCCTTGATCTTTTGCCGGATCACCGTGGCGGAAGCAGGAGAGAGAGAAGGGTCCCTTCGGATCGTAATCAGGGACAGAGGCAGGTGTCTTTCCATGACGGTGCGGGCATATTGGATGCCAAGAAGGTTGTTGGGACGGGAAAGGGAGTCTTTTTCTGCTGGAAAACGGAGAGCCATCGCTTCATTGACGGCTCTGTTATAGGGAATGCCCGTGTCAAGAGCTTCCCGGAGATGGGCGGAAAATTGGGGAGAAAGGCTCCATGCGGCCATTTCCATGAGCGCTTCCGCCGAAAGAGATTCCGCAGCAAAAGCAAGGTGGGTGCATCCCAGGTCCGCCGCGAGCTGGGCGCCGGCGGCGGCAAAGCGGTCCGCGCTCTGGAGTACGCATACCGCAGGAAGTTCTACTGCCAGATCCACACCTGCCTGGACCGACCAGACAGCGCGGCTCCACTTATCAAAGAGCGCTGGCTCCCCCCGCTGCACAAAGGCGCCGCTCTGCACCGAAGCGATGGGCACATCGCCGTAAGAACCGCGGAGCCTGCGCAGCAGAAAGGCGTGGCCTTCATGGAAAGGATTCCATTCCGCGACAATCCCGATATACATAAAGTCTCCTTGTCAATTTGATTGGATAAAAATAAAATTCATTTTCGGCCGCAGGAGCGCATCCGCGCTTTTCCCGCGGCCCGGCAAAAGTGCCGGCTTTGATGGAATGCATGTATTGTACAATGCGCCGCTGCGGGATACAATATATTTTATCTGCAGTCCCTGTCTTTGAGGCAGAGAAGGGACTGGTAGTTGTGAAGAAAAGCCGGTATGGTATAATGAAAAAATCAAGGCGGTCCATTCCGAAAGAGGGACGGAACGAAGGAGAAAAGATGAAAAGAAATATACTCTTGGGCATGGCTCTGGCAGGAGCGGTCCTCATTATGACCGGCTGCGGCGGCGCTCGTCTGGATGATGATTTTGTGTTTGGAAAAAACCGCATCAGCTGCGCCAATGAGACAATCACCGTAGCGGTTCCTTTTGAAATGGGAATTGCCGGACAGATGGCGGATCTCGCTCCGAAGGATGCGGAAAAGGTCAACGCAGAAGGCCATAATCGGTACATGCAGGTCCTGGTGAGCGGAGAGAAAGCGGGAACAGCCACCATGAATTCTCTCGCCGATAAAGCGGAATCACTCATGACAGAAAACAGCCATGTGTCAGGTCTCCAGAAATCAAGGGAAACGGTGGCTCTCGATGGAGGGGAAGCGATCCGTCTGACCTTCCAGTTTACCGACACAGAAAAAGGCCGCTCTGACGCGCTCACTGTGAAAGAATATATTTTCCAGCAGGGAGAAACGTTGTGGCGCGTCATTTATCAGTACCGCAGCGGTGATCCTGTAGGAAAAGCGCTGACAGACCGGGTGGAAGGACATATTGTGAGAAAAGCGACGTTCTGATCACGGGCGCTTTCAGAAAGGCAGACTATTATGCGTATTGGCGGGCATGGATTTTTATCCCTGCTTTTATTTCTGGCAGCAGGCGCGCTGATCGGCGCCATCATCGGCCATTTGTTGAGCCAGGCGAGTCTGGCAGGAATTATGCCGTACCTGACACAGACGTATGAAATCTTTAATTTCCAGGATATTTATCTCAATCTGGCGATTTTGGAACTCCATTTCGGAGTGCGTTTCGCCCCCAACCTGATCAGCATCCTTGGAATTCTGGTGGCAGCCTGGATCTACCACCGCTTTTAAGCAGCGCCGCTGCAAATAGACAACATACCAAAGAAGCAGGCGGAATCGTGACAGATTCCGTTTTTTTCTGGAAATTTTTACAGAAGTAAGGCAAAGCGGCTGGACAAATTTTCCTGCACCCAGTTCTATTGTGTTATAATAGACAAATAATACGAAAAAATGCTGTATTGCAGCATGGAGGAGGACTGCCATGAAAGGCAATGACATTCGCGAGAATTATCTTTCTTTTTTTGAATCCAAAGGGCATCTGCGTCTGCCCAGTTATTCTCTGATTCCCCAGAATGACCCGAGTCTGCTTCTGATCGGTGCCGGCATGGCGCCGCTGAAGCCCTTTTTTACCGGCAAAGTGGAACCGCCCCGTCATAGAGTGACCACCAGCCAGAAATGTATCCGCACCGGCGATATTGAAAATGTAGGCCATACCGCCCGGCACCATACATTCTTCGAAATGCTGGGGAATTTCTCTTTTGGTGATTATTTCAAGAAAGAGGCGATTACCTGGGCCTGGGAATTTTTGACAGAAGTGCTGAAACTTGATAAGGAAAAGCTCTACGTCACCATTTATCCAGACGACCAGGAAGCCCATGATTACTGGCACAAAATGATCGGTATTGCGGAGAATCATATTTATCCGCTGTCTGATAATTTCTGGGAAATCGGAGAAGGCCCGTGCGGACCGGATTCGGAAATTTTCTATGACCAGGGAGAGGAATTCGGGACGGACCCGGAGAACCAGATGGGCGGCGACGGAGACCGGTTCCTGGAAATCTGGAATCTCGTATTCAGCCAGTATGACCGCCAGAAAGACGGCTCGTACCTGCCCCTGGCGAAGAAGAATATTGATACCGGCGCGGGTCTGGAACGTCTCGCGGCAGTGCTGCAGCATAAAAAGAACAATTTTGAAACGGATCTGTTCTTCCCCATTATTGAAAGAGCGGCAGGTCTGGCGCATACGTCTTACGGCGCCGGCGCCGGGACCGATGTTTCCTTGAAGGTGATTTCCGACCATGCCCGTGCGATTACCAACCTGATTTCTGACGGCGTTCTTCCTTCCAATGAAGGCCGGGGCTATGTGCTCCGCCGGATTCTCCGCCGGGCTGTGCGCCATGGCAAGCTTCTTGGTATTGAAGGCCCCTTTATCGGCCAGATGATTGATGAAGTCGTTGCCATGATGAAGCCGGCCTATCCGGAACTGGTGGAAAAAGAAGACTTCATCAAAAAAATCGCCGGCACGGAAGAAGCACGCTTCCAGAATACCCTCAATGCAGGCACTGATCTCCTTTCGGAAATGCTGGAAGATCTGAAAAAGAAGCAGGGCAAAGTTCTTCCCGGGAAAGATGTATTTAAACTGTATGATACCTACGGTTTCCCGTGGGAACTGACAGAAGAAATCGCCCATGAACAGGGAATGGATATCGATGAAAAAGGTTTTGAAGCTTCCATGGAAGAGCAGAAGGAACGGGCAAGAAACGCCCGGGCCAAAGTGTCCATGAAGGTAGCGACGCCGGATACGACGAAACTGGATGCGGCAAGCCTTACGCGGGATGACAAGGATGGAAAGACAAAAATTCTCCTTCTCGGCAAGGCAGGAAAGGCAGTCGATACCGCCCATGACGGAGAAGAAGTCACCGTGGTGCTCAGCAACAATCCGTTCCATGCGGAAGGGGGCGGCCAGATCGGCGACAGCGGAAAACTGACCGGCAGGGAAGGCGTTCTGTCTGTAGAAACGGCAAAAAAACTTCCTGACGGCATTGCCTACCTGATCGGCACCGTGGCAGAAGGCACCATTTCCGCCGGTGAAACAGTGGAGGCCCTCGTAGACAGAAAGCGCCGGGAAGCGTTGGCGCGGAACCATACAGGGACCCATCTCCTCCAGGCGGCACTGAAAAAAGTGCTTGGAAAGACGGTCAATCAGGCAGGATCCCTTGTACTTCCTGACCGGCTGCGCTTTGACTTCACATGGCCGGAGGCACTCACCGCCGGCCAGATCGGACAGGTGGAAGCCCTGGTGAATGAAGAAATCCAGAAGGGCATCCCTCTTTCTTTTGAGGAAATGCCGCTGGAAGAAGCGAAGAAATCCGGGGCGATGGCTCTCTTTGGAGAAAAGTACGGCCATATCGTCCGGGTCGTATCCATTGATGATTTCAGCAGGGAGCTCTGCGGCGGATCTCATGTAAAAAATACAGGGGAACTGGGACTCTTCCGGATTGTCAGCGAAGGCGGTATCGGATCCGGCGTGCGCCGCATAGAAGCGGTAACAGGGGAAGCGGCTTACCAGTCGACAGTGGAAGAAAGAAAACGGCTGGCCGGCGCGGCTGCTTTGCTGAAGTGCAAACCGGAGGACCTGTCTGAAAAGATAGAAAAGACACTGGCGGCTCTCAAAGCGGCGGAAAATGAAACGGCGCGGCTCAAGCAGGAACAGACCAAGGGCGCCCTCGATGAAATTTTGAAGAGCAGAAAAGAAAAGAATGGCATCGCCTATTTCGGCGCGGTCGTTAAAGCAGATTCCATGGAAGAACTCCGGAACGCTGCGGACCTGGTGAAAGCGAAAGAGCCAGGTGCCGCATTCATTCTCGGCGCGGCTGTAGGCGGCAAGGTGAATCTGGTCGCCATGGCTTCCAAAGAAGCGGTGAAGGCAGGCGTTCATATGGGAAAGGTCATTTCCCAGGCAGCCCGCATCTGCGGCGGAGGCGGCGGCGGAAAACCCGGCATGGCGCAGGCCGGCGGGAAAGATCCGTCCAAACTCGGCGAAGCGGTCGAGGCAGGGGTCAAGTCCATTGGAGAGATGATTGGATAAGGAGGAACGGCCTATGGCAGTCTCTGACGAAACAATTTTATTCGGCAAGACGGATGCAGGGGAAAATAAGAGGGCAGCTCTGACCCTGCAGCTGGTGTACAGCGCGCTGAAGGAAGCGGGACACAATCCCACCGCCCAGCTCGTAGGGTATCTTCTTTCCGGAGAGCCCACTTATATTACGAGCCGTCATGATGCGCGGAAAATCATTTCCGGCATTGAGCGGGATGAGCTTCTGGAAGAACTGATCC
>CAUBUJ010000028.1 GCA_958439155.1 uncultured Veillonellaceae bacterium | reverse complement strand
CGGCCTTCGGCCATGAGGTACACCGTGCGTCCATTGGGAAGCACATAGGCTTCAATATTCTTTCTCGCTTCATAATGGCGCAGGCAGATCCGGTCCAGATCTTTTTTGCTGACTTCCACGTCGAAATGGCCTGCATTGGCGCAGATCGCCCCGTCTTTCATGCGGACGAAATCTTTTTCTGTAATGACATTGATGTCCCCGGTGACGGTAATAAAGAAATCCCCGTACTGGGCCGCTTCTTCCATGGGCTTGACGTCAAATCCGTCAAATACCGCTTCAATCGCTTTGATCGGATCCACTTCGGTCACGATCACATGGGCGCCCAGGCCTTTGGCGCGCATAGCCACGCCTTTGCCGCACCAGCCGTAGCCTGCCACGACGGCGGTCTTTCCTGTAACGGTCAAGTTGGTGCTGCGGATGATGCCGTCCCAGGCGGACTGTCCCGTCCCGTACCGGTTGTCAAAGAGGTACTTGCAGTAGGAATCATTCACCGCGATCATGGGGAATTCCAGTTTGCCGTTCCGCTCCAGATTTTTTAGCCGCTGGATGCCTGTGGTGGTCTCTTCCGAACCGCCGATGAGGTTCACTCTGGCATCTTTTCTTGTGGTGTGGAGCAGATTCACCAGGTCTCCCCCGTCATCGATGATGATGTCCGGTTTATGGTCGAGCGCTTTATTTAAAAACATGGCATATTCTTCATCGGTACAGCCATGCCAGGCATATACGGTGACACCCTCACTCACAAGTCCCGCCGCGATGGGATCCTGTGTGGAAAGAGGATTGCTGCCCGTCACGATGACTTCCGCCCCTGCCGCTTTCAGAGTGAGCGCCAGATACGCCGTTTTGGCTTCCAGATGAATGGACATGACGATGGTTTTCCCTTTGAAAACCTGGTCTCTGATGAAATCTTTCCGGAGATGATTCAATGCGGGCATAAATTTTTCTACCCAGTGAATCCGCTGCATCCCTTCTTCTGCGAGATGGATATCCCTGATCATCGATGAATTATTCATGTAAACTCCTCTCATATTGGGCAATGGTTTCTTTGTAAGGCGCTTTCAGAACGCCCTTCTCTGTAATAATACCACGAATCAGTTCGTGCGGCGTCACGTCAAAGGCAGGATTGTATACGGGCACATCCCGCGGCGCCGTATAGGTACCGCCGAGGGACCGCACCTCTTCCCCATCGCGCTCTTCGATGACAATGGCCTTCCCATCGCCGATGGAAAAATCAAAGGTGGAAAAAGGAGCAGCAATGTAGAAAGGAATATGATGGTACGCCGCGAGCACCGCCAGGCCATAGGTTCCGATTTTATTGGCCGTATCCCCATTGGCAGCAATGCGGTCCGCTCCAGTAATGACGGCATCAATCTTTTTTTCTTTCATCACCGATGCGGCCATGCTGTCCGTAATGAGACGGCACGGGATATGCCCTTCCATCAGTTCAAACGCGGTCAGGCGGGATCCCTGCAGGAGCGGTCTCGTTTCATCAGCGTAGACACAGCCGATCTGGCCGCAGCCATGGAGTGTGGAAATCACGCCAAGAGCGGTGCCGATGCCTGCGGTGGCGAGAGCCCCTGTATTGCAGTGCGTCAGAATGCGGAGATCTTTTTTCCCCTGAAAAAGAGCGGCTCCATGTTCTCCTATGAGCCGGCACGTTTCCTGGTCCTCCCGTTCAATGGCCCGCGCTTTCTGGAGAAGCGCCGCTTCCCGGAAGCCCTGGCTGGAAACGGTATAGACCTGCAGCATGGAATCTACCGCCCAGGACAGGTTCACCGCGGTGGGTCTGGCATTCCTGAGCGCCTCGCAGTATCCGCGGAATAAGGGATCCTGCTCATCTCCCGTGCCCAGGGATTCCCTGTAAGCGAGCACCACGGCGTAAGCGGCGGCAACCCCGATGGCAGGCGCGCCCCGCACGGCGAGCGTCCGGATGGCCTCTGCCACTTCTTTCCAGGACCGGCAGGACAGATGAGAGACTGCAAGGGGCAGTTTTCTCTGGTCCAGAATGGTCAGAGCGGCGCCGTCCCAATGAAGAGCGGATAACTGCGTCATAGATGGAATCCTCCAAAATCCGCCGCCGCGTGACGGCAGCTGCATTCCGTATCCGGATCATAGGTCTTTGCCAGAATCGTGATGATCTTCCGGAAACTGTCAATGTTCTGGTTCATGCAGTCGATCACTTCTTTGTGGGTCAGTGCGGTTTTTGAAATACCCGCAGCAAAGTTCGTCACCATGGAAATGGTGGCGTAGCAGATCTCCGCTTCCCGCGCAAGCTGGCATTCCGGCGCGTTGGTCATGCCTACTACATCGGCGCCCCACATTTTATACGCTTTGATTTCCGCCGGCGTCTCAAACCGGGGCCCTTCCGTGCAGATATAGGTTCCCTGCGGGTGAATTGTGATTCCTTCCGCCTGTCCCGCCTGGAGAATCGCTTTCCGAAGCGTTTCGCAGTACGGATGGGTCATGTCCAGATGGGCCACGCCATAGCGCTCTCCATCGTAAAAGGTGCCGATCCGGGACTTGGTCATATCGATGAACTGATCTACCAGTACCAGGTCTCCCGGCTTATAAGAAAGGTTGAGAGACCCCACCGCTGTAGTGGAAACAACCGCTGCCACACCCAGCATTTTCAGCGCGTAAATATTCGCGCGGTAATTGATTTTATGCGGCGGGATCGTATGATGCACGCCATGTCTGGCGAGAAATATAATTTCTTTGTCCCCGAAAAAACCTGATTCGTAGCTGGCTTTTCCATAAGGCGTCTCAATGACATGAGAGGAAATGCGGCTGAGGATTCCCGGATCATAGACACCGGTTCCTCCGATAAAGGCTAAACGGCTCATTGAGGAAGGGCTCCTTTCGCATCTTCAAACCATTTTTTCATGACTTCTCTTGAAATGGTATATTTTTTGCCGCAATAGTGGCATACAATTTCCTGGGAAGGCGCTTCGAGAAGTTTTTCCTTCTCCTGTTCAGGGAGAGAGATGAGAGAGTTGCGGATCCGTTCCTCACTGCAGGTGCAGCGGAAGGAAACCGGACCTTCTTCGAGAAGCTCAAACTTTCCTTTCCCGAGAAGGGTCTCCATCGAGTGGGGGCTCCCTGCTTCCGCAGACAGATCCCACTGGTCCAGATCACGGAAATACGACGCAAAAGCCGCCAGATTTCCTTTCGGCATGAGCTGGGCCAAAAATCCGGAAGAATGGACAATCGTGCCGGTGCTGTCCAGCTTCACCGAAAGAGAGACTGCCGACAGGGTCTGCTCCGACGTATTGAGGTACGAAGTCAGTCCCGCCGCCACGTCGCCGTGTTCCAGATTGACAGCGCTTGTATAAGGCAGCTTCAGCAGAGAATAGCGCGTCACGAAAAGCTGGCCTCTCCGGCTGACCATATCCGCTTCTTCCGCGGCAGTGATCGATTTTCCCTCCCCCGCTTCGGGATGATCGAGAAATCCCCGGACAAAATGTCCTTCATAGGCGTCGGCGTGGATATTTCCAAGTTCACTTCCTGTGACCCATTTGAAAGATACCCCTTCATGGTTTTTGAAATCATTGGTGAGGATCGCCGCGCCGGTCATGACCTTCGCGAGAATCACCGCGGACAGGCCGGGCAGATGATGAATGGCCTCCGCTTCGGCAGCGGCTTTTGTGGTGTTCGCCGCGGTCAGCCGGATCCCATCCCGGCTTAAATAATGTTGGATTGTATTGTTGAGCAATGGTATGTCCTTTCTGGATAATGATCCTTTCCCGTCAGAAAAAGCTGTTCTGCCCATGAGAACAGCCTTTCATCACCGGAGCGCCGCTATGGCAGATTTTCTGTCTTTCTTTCCGAATACGGCAGAACCGGCTACCAGAATATCCGCGCCTGCTTCCGCCAGATCGCCGCTGTTTTCAGGAATGACGCCGCCGTCTACTTCAATCTGAAGGGACGGGCGGCCCGCTTTTTCCGCCATATCCCGGAGACGGCGGATTTTCGGCAGCGCATAGGAGATGAACTTCTGTCCTCCAAATCCGGGATTGACAGACATGATCAGGACAAAGTCCAGAATAGGAAGAACCTCTTCCACCGCAGACAGAGAGGTTCCCGGATTCACAGCGATCCCCGCGCGGACTCCCAGTTCCTGGATAGCGTGAACCAGCCTGTCATGATGGACCGCCGCTTCCGCGTGAAAGGAAATCATCTGCGCCCCGGCAGAAGCCATGGCGGCGAAATAGTTTTCCGGATGTTCCGTCATCAGGTGGACATCAAAAGGCAGCTTCGTATAAGGGCGCAGCGCTTTGATCACAGGCGCTCCAAAGGTCAGATTTGGAACAAAGTGACCGTCCATCACATCCAGATGAAGAAGGTCAGCCCCTCCCTGTTCTACGTCGGCGATTTCTTTCCGGAGATCAGAAAAATCTGCAGATAATAAAGATGGCGCGATTTGCATATACTCCTCCCTGTCTTCTCGAAAATCTTATTTCTTTTCCTCAATATTTAGAAACAGCAGAACATTCCTTGATGATCTGGCAGTACGACTGGTACCGGGATGGTGCGATGTCTCCCTTTTCCGCTGCCTCCCGCACGGCGCAGTCCGGCTCGCGCAGGTGGCGGCAGTTGCGGAAGCGGCAGTTCCCAAGGTAAGGGGCGAACTCCGGGAACAGGGAGGGAACCCTCTCTGGAGAAAGCGTTTCCACAGAAAGGGACGTATACCCTGGCGTATCCATCAGGAATCTATGCCTGCCGTAGGGAACCAGCACCGCATGCCTGGTGGTATTTTTCCCACGGCCTGTTTTCACGCTCACTTCTCCCGATTCCAGGCGGGATCCGCCCAGGAAATGATTGAGCAGACTGCTTTTCCCCACGCCGGAAGGGCCGGAAAAAGCGATGATCCCCGGCTCAAAAAATGCCTGGAGCTCTCCCAGTCCTTCCTCTGTATAGGAAGAGGTACATACCGCGGAATATCCCGCTTTTTCATAGAGGGCCGCCAGACGGGCCGCTTCCTCTTCTGCCAGATCCGCTTTGTTGACGCAGATCATGGGGCGGATGCCTGCCTGTTCCGCGAGAGCCAGCATTTTATCCAGCGTATATACATTGACTGCCGGCGTTTTCACCGAGACGGTGAGCACCAGAAGATCGATATTGGCGGCCGGCGGCCGGAGAATCTGGTTCTTCCTCGGACAGACCCGCACAATGGACGGTTCCGTCCCTGCCATTTCATACTCGACCGTATCGCCTACGAGAATATCCGATTTCCGTTTCAGCTTTCCCCTTGACCGGCAGAGATGCAGTACATCCCCTTCCCCGGAAATGGAAAAGTAGCCGTTTTGATTTTTAACAACAATGCCCTTCATCAGAGTTCCCGGTCCTGCACCACGGAATTATCCACCAGGACCTGCACCCGTACTGTACCTGTTCCGGACACATCTTTTACGATGGTCGACCCCGGCTCGGCCTGGCTGCTGTAGACGGTGTGCTTGCCGCTGTCATCGACGACAACAATCTCCACATGCCGCGCTTTTCCTTCTTTCGGAATGGTAATATTGACGGTTCCTCTCTTTTCGGAAGAGGCGCTGTTCTGTCCTTTTCCTACGGTAAGATTGACTGTACTGGACGAGCCGCTCACCGCCGTTCCTGCCGACGGAGACTGGGAAATGACCAGGTTATTGGAGTCATCCAGTTTGATGCCGCTGTCTGCTGCGGTGACCTGTCCGACCGACATGTGGACAGCAGCCAGCGCTTTCTGCGCATCAGCCAGTGTCATGCCCACCACGCTCGGTACCTTTTCCTGATGGTCGTTGATCACAAGATTGACGATGGTTCCCTTTTCCGCAGAAGAGCCCGCCAGAGGCGTCTGGGAAATGACAGCGCCGTACGGCAGCACGTCATCACTGCCTTTTTCTACGGCTCCCACTTTAAGACCCAGTTTTTCCAGCTGCTTTCTCGCGTCGTCCAGAGTCATGCCCTTCAGGTCCGGTACGAGCAGCACCGATCCGCCCTTGCTTACGGTGAGATGGATGATGCGCTGTTCTTTCACATTGGCTCCTGCCTGGGGGGTTTGGGAAATAATCTGTCCTACCGGCACGGTATCACTGGCGATTTCATCCACAGAGACCCGGAGATTTTCTTTCTTCAAGATCAGTTCCGCCTCCGCGAGGGGCTTGCCCACCACGTTGGGCACCACAATATTTTTGGAGCTCCAGAAGTTGCCGAAGCTGAAGAAGGCCCACGCAAAAGCCATGAGGAACAGGATGACCATGGAGATCCATATATATTTCTGCGGAAGATGGGTCAGGAAATAAATCAGTTTCGTTTCCTGCTTTTTGAGAGGCACCGCCTTGGGGGCATGCGGGATGGAAGGCTTGGTCATGACCGTAAAATCATGGTGGGCCGGCCGGTAAATCGACGTGGTAAATCCCTGGGCGATTTTCAGTTCGGAAATGAAATCAGCGACGGAATCGTACCGCTTGTCCGGATCCCGCTGGAGCGCTGTAAGCAGGCATTCTTCCAGCATGGGGGAAATGGCCGGATTGTACTTGGTCGGCCTGGGAATATCATTCTGGATATGTTTGAGCGCAATGCCCACTGCCGTATCCCCATCAAAGGGAAGATGATGGGTCAGCATTTCATAAAGGACGATGCCGAGAGAATAAATGTCCGTTTTCGCCGTCACTTTATCGCCCGCCGCCTGTTCCGGCGACAGATAATGGACGGACCCGAGAATGGACTCGCGGTTCATAATCGTGGACGAATTGATCGCCCGGGCAATGCCGAAGTCAGTCACTTTCACCTTTCCCGAATCGGTGAGCAAAATATTATGCGGTTTGATATCGCAGTGGATGATCCCATTTTCATGGGCTTCCTCGAGGGCGCTTCCGATCTCAATGGCAATGCGCACCGCCGTATCGATGGGAATATTCGGATGAGTCTGAATGTACTGCTTCAGCGTTTCCCCTTCCACATATTCCATAATAATATAGTAGACGCCCTGATCGCATCCTACATCATAAATACCTACAATATTGGGATGGCTCAGTTTCCCTGCGGACTGGGCTTCATGGCGGAAACGCACAATGAATTCATTATCTTCTGCAAAATTGCTGTGAAGAATCTTGACCGCCACAATCCGGTCCAGCAGGATGTCTTTCGCCATGTATACATCAGCCATGCCTCCGGAACCAATTTTTTTGAGCAGCTGATATCGGTTGTCAAGCAGTTTTCCAGTCATCATTCATCCTCATTCGCCTGAATTAAAATTATTGAAGTGTTATCCGTAGCGCCTGCCTCATAGACTTTGCTGAGGAGATGCTGCGCCGCTGTGGGCAGATCCATGTTTCCCGTTTCCAGCGGAAGCAGCAGATCCCGGATATGCTCATCGTCCAATAAAGTGGAAACGCCGTCAGAGCAGATCAGCACCACCTGGCCTGCGGTCAGTTCCAGATGCCCTGTATCCACATCGAGCTGCGGCGCGATGCCGACCGCCCTGGTGATTTCATTTTTCCGGGGATGCTCCCGCATCTCTTCTTTCGTGATCTTCCCTTCTTCCACGAGGGTCATTACAAAAGAATGGTCTCTCGTCACCTGGATCAATTGTCCCTGGCAGAGCACATAGAGCCGGCTGTCCCCCACATGGGCCCAATAGAGGATATTCCCCTGCATGGCGGCGGCAATCATGGTCGTCCCCATATGCTGCCAATGGTCCGCTTCCACCTTTTTATGCAAAATGGCCCGGTTCGCCGTTAGAACCGCCTCTTTCACATGGGCCTCTGAATAGGAAGAAGGATCCAGTGATTCCAGATAACCGCAGGCCGCCTCGACAGCGGTGGTACTGGCGATCTGACCGCCTTCATAACCGCCCATTCCGTCAGCAAGAATGAAGTATGGTTTGTCTTCCGCGAAAATGCAGTCTTCATTCACTTTCCTGACCAACCCGGTTTTTGAAATTCCGTAGCTTTTTATCATGCCTTCATCACCATCAAAAAACATGCCGGGACGTGCTTTGGGCCTGTTTTTTATCCAATCTATATAGGAATCTTATTCCCATTATACTACATGGCCCCTGTAAAAGGTAGAAAGGGAGAGCGCGGGAGGAGGAAGAGCCGTATAGAAATAAGAAATAACCCTCCCTGCGGAAACCACAGGGAGGGTATGAAGCAATGTTTTTTGACTTGTGAAATTAGAGAAGGCCGTAATCTTTCAGCATGCTTACAATATAGGCCTTTTCTTTTTCGCTTGCGTCCACCATGGGCAGGCGGAATTTGCCGCCGGGAAGGCCGAGAAGATTGAGAGCGGTCTTCACCGGAATCGGGCTGGTAATGAAGAAGAGACCCTTGTTGATGGGATAGGTTTTCTTGTGAAGGGCATAGGCTTTCTTCACGTCCCCTGCTTCAAAGGCTTCCACCATGGCAAGCATATCGTCGCCGATGATGTGGCTGGATACGCTGATGACGCCGACGCCGCCCGCGGAAAGGATCGGATAGGTGTAGGAATCATCGCCGCTGTAGATCATGAAATCTTCCGGCAGAAGCATCGTTTCCTTGGTGACCTGGTCCCAGTTCCCGGTGGCGTCTTTGATCCCCACAATATTGGGGCATACATCCACCAGGCGTTTGATCGTTTCCGGCTGGATGCTCACATTGGTCCGGCCCGGTACATTGTAGAGGATGACCGGAAGGTCAATGGCATCGGCGATAGCTTTGAAATGTTGGTACATCCCTTCCTGGGTGGGCTTCACATAGAAAGGAACGATCGCAAGGATCGCGTCCACCCCTGTTTCTTTTACCTTTTTCCCAAAGGCAATGGAAGCTTTCGTATCAATGCCGCCTACGTTTCCGATGACCGGCACTTTATGTTCTACCGCTTCCATGACAGTGCGGTACAATTTCAGCTTTTCCTCTTCCGACATCACTGCGCCTTCGCCGGTGGTCGCCCCTACGAGGAGGCCTTCCGACCCATGCTGGATCAAATGCCGGCTGAGGGCAGCCGCTGCCTCATAGTCTACAGCGCCGGTTTCGGTAAAGGGCGTAATCATTGCGGTAATCACACGACCAAAGTTCTTCATTTGTATCTCTTCCTTTCGTGTTTTCTATCATTATCCACCGAGGGGCATTCCATTCCGCCCCGGGATCAGACCAGATTGTTATGAATCATGTATTCCGCGATCTCCAGCGCGTTGAGTGCCGCCCCTTTGCGGATCTGATCCCCGCAGACCCAGAGGTTGAGCCCGTTGGGATTGACCAGGTCTTTGCGGATACGGCCGGCGAGAACATCATTTTTGCCGGATGTGTCAAGAGGCATCGGATAGACCTGCTCTTCCGGCTGGTCTTTTACTGCAGCGCCGGGGAACGCGTCAATGGCTTTCTTCACTTCTTCCACAGAGAGGGGCTTTTCTGTCTCAATGTAGATGGATTCGGCGTGGCTTCTCATGACCGGCACACGCACCGCCGTGGGGGTAATGCCGATGGTATCGTCATGGAAAATTTTATGTGTCTCATTGACCATTTTCATTTCTTCCTTGGTGTAATCGTTGTCAAGGAAGACGTCAATCTGGGGAATCAGATTGTAGGCGATGGGGAAATGTTTGGGAAGGCTCGCGCTGGGGAGGATCCGCGGTTCGTAAGATTCGCCCTTCGCTTCTGCCGCGGTTTCCCCGTACAGTTCATCAATGCCTTCTTTGCCCGCGCCGGAAACAGCCTGGTAGGTGCTCACAACGATCCGTTTGATCCGTGACAGATCGTGGATGGGCTTCAAAGCCATGAGCATAATGATGGTGGAGCAGTTCGGATTGGCAATGATGCCGTGATGTTTGGCAATATCTTCCGGATTGATTTCCGGTACCACAAGGGGCACCTCCGGATCCATGCGGAATGTGCTGGAGTTATCAATGACCACAGCGCCCCGCTTCACCGCTTCCGGCGCCAGGGTCTTGCTGATGCTGCCCCCTGCGAAGAGGGCAATGTCTACCTCTTTGAACGAATCGGGCACTGCTTCTTCCACGGTATATTCCTTGCCGGCAACCATGATCTTTTTCCCGGCAGAACGGGCGGAAGCAAGAAGCTTCAAATGAGAAAAAGGAAAATGTCTTTCTTCAATCAAGCGGATAAATTCCTGTCCTACCGCGCCGGTAGCGCCGAGGATCGCGATTCTTGGAAGCGTACTCATAGGCCGACTCCTTCAGTCCAAATAATGTTCCAGTCCGTAAGTCAGTCCTGGAACGGAAACAACTTTTCTGCACGCCAGCATGACACCGGGCATGAAGGATTTCCGGTCCAGGGAGTCATGACGGAGCGTCAGAATTTCCCCATGGCCGCCGAAAATCACTTCCTGATGAGCCACGAAACCGGGCAGGCGCACACTGTGGATATGAATGCCTTCATACTTGGCGCCCCGCGCGCCGGGCAGGCTTTCTGTCGTCTTGTCCGGTACCGGGCTTTCTGTACGGGCAGCGGAAATTTTCTCCGCCGTCAGTTTCGCCGTCCCAGACGGCGCATCCAGTTTGTTTTCATGATGCAGCTCAATGATTTCCGCATTGGGCAGGTACCGGGCGATTTTTTCGCACGCGTCCATGAGAAGGACCGCGCCCAGTGCAAAGTTCGGCGCAATCAGCACGTGGCCGCCGCTTTTTTCAGAAAGAGAAGCCAGCTCTGCACGCTGGTCCGCGGTGAGGCCTGTGGTGCCGATCACCATGTGCACGCCCGCTCCGACGATTTCTTTGGCATTCTCAAAAATGACCGCCGGATTGGTGAAATCCACTACTACATCCGGTTTATTCTTTGCCAGCGCTTCCTTGATGCTGCGCGCCACAACAACGCCGTTTTTCGGAAGGCCCGCTGCCTCCCCTGCGTCTTCTCCGGCGTGTCCCGGATCCACCGCGCCGGTGAGTACCAGATTTTTTTCTTCCGCCAGCGCCCGCACAACCTCACTGCCCATGCGCCCGCATGCGCCATTGACCATCACATGAATCATTGTAGATTCCTCCTCTGTCCGGCCCGGAAAACAGGCCTTCTATATTCCATTAAATTACACCAGTTCAGCGAATGAGTCAATGCGTAAAACGCATTATTCTCTATTTTCTCTTGCCCCGTCCGGCGGTCATCCCGCTCGCACCGGCAGAGACCAGAACGTCTCCGCACCGGCCATACTGCGGAAGCGGCACGTTCTCCTGTCTTTCAGGAGACAGAAAGACCGCTTTTTTCCGTGTTTACTTTTATCTTATAACTATACTTTCTTTTTCGCAAACATCGGCGCCGCATTCAGATATTTGATTTTTCTATAGAGTTAGAATCATTTTTCATAGATCCGATGGATTGTAAAAGCCCGGCCCCATGAAAAATTGCATCATTCTCTGGTGCTTTACCGTATTATACAGTACTTTACGAAATGAATTAAGTGCTTTTCCAGGATAAGCCCCACTTTTTCTCTTTCCTCCCCGCGCAAAACGGCAAAACCAGACCTCACTCGGAAAGTTTCCTCTGAAAGGCCGATGCCGGCGTCGCAGATTCTTTCCAGGCCCTCTGAGGGACATAAAAAAAGAGCCTCTTCAGGCTCTTTCTCATTTTTTCTGTTCTGCCGCTTCCTGGATGGTATGGACGGTGACCGTATTGAAGTCCACCGGAGAGGATGGCGCGCCGACCCGTTCGAAGCCGACGCCCAATTTCCCTGTGAAGTATTCCAGCGCTTCTCCCCGGTTATTCACCCTGGCGGCGTAGATGGTCTTATCCTGGCCGACACCGACGAGGCGGAACATGCCCGGCGGGGAAATGATGCGCCAGCTGCTGTTTTCTCCATTGAAGGTATAAATCGTGCCGTGGACGGTATCATCATAGAAGAACCGGTCCTGGTCATAGAATACGGCGATTTTCCCGATATTGGAGGTCTGCGCGTAGATCCGCCGGGTGTCGTAGTTCGCGTCTGTCCGGTAAATGCGGTAGAGGCCGCGGCTCACTTCCATTTTCATGTACACCGCATTGGTCGCTGTGGAGTAGGCAACGTCTACGATTTTGCTGTTTCTCGGCAGGTCGTGGATAGGCGCGTCTGATTCATGGGTGGTCCCTTCCGGATTGTACCGGGCGAGCGTCACGTCCCACTGACCGCCCTTCCAGTGAATGGGATAGAGCGCCATGAGGGCCAGATTCCGGTCAGGCATCCATTCGAAGAAGGAAACACCCTGGTCTTTCAGATTGACCCGCTGGGGATTGTCCAGATCTCCTGCGTGATAAATGGTGACAGAATCATTGGACACATCAGCCATGTACGCATTGTCATGGGAATAATGGGCTTTCCCCCGGAGCTGCACTTTGGCGAAAGCGTTTCTATCCCCTTCCTGGGCCGCGCTTTTTTTCACATCAGACAGATTGTAGTCCGCCGTGGTGGAAAAAAGGATCTGGTCCAGGTAGAGGTAGGCGCCGGCTTGTACAACAATGCCCGCTGTGAAAAGGAGCATCACTTTTTTGAATTTCTTGTTCATAGCCGCTCCTTATTTGACAATAAACGCCGTGGGAATCATGCGCTCGCCCAGAAGGTCAGCAGGCTTGTTCACGACTTTGCCGTTGTAATAAAGGGTGGTGCTGGATCCGCCGTCCAGGTTGGCCGCGATATAGGCGCCCTGTTCGTACATAATGTTCTGCATGTCCGCCAGGGTGGCGCCGATGCTGTAGCCAGGCTGCCGTCCGTCAATGACGAGGAACAGAATGGTGCCGTCCCGCTTCTGCCCGATGGCGGAGCGGGGACTGATCCCCCAGCCGCCGTCGCCGTTCTTGATCATTTTTTCGCCGTTCACGATGATCGGCGGGCCGAAGGTGAGCCCTTCCACGGCGCCGAGCTGGCGCAGCTCTCTTTTATTGTACTTGCCGGCAATGAGACTGCCGTTCTTCGTCATGCCGATGAAGTCCACTTTTTCCTCATCCCCGACCTGGTCTCCCAGGACGTATTTTCCTTCGTGGAGGATGAATCCATAAGGAAGACGGCCTGTACCAGTGCCATTCGGGTCATAGAAACCGCCTCCGTTGATGGCGGCCACCCCGCCGGCACGCTTGGCGATATTGCTGGTGGTGTCCCCTTTCTCATTGATATCCGCGGCGGTTGCCACCTGAACGCGGCGGGGATCGGGAATTTCCATGAGGTAGCCTACGAAGCGGTTGGACTCGATTTTCTGCACTTTCAGGGTGGAATCGGTGCGGGCCGTAAAATTCAGCATTTTCTGTGCCGGTACATGGGAAACGCTCCCTAAAATCTGGTCCAGCTGGTTCTGGTCAAAGAGCCAGGTAATGTACTGGGGATGGCGGGAACGGAGAATCGCCCCTACCACGGCGCGGCGCAGGTTGTCAAAGGGACCGAAGAGCACCACAAAGGGAGAGGTGACAATAAAGAATATGAATGTGACCAGAACGAACTGGACAAAGGTATTCTTCCAGAGACGTTTCATTGTTTCTCCTTGCAGGAAACGAGGAAAGAAAAGCAGGGAAAGGCAGAGATTTCGTGCTTACTATACAGGTAATCTCTATACTGCCTGTGAATATTTTTTAAATAATGGTGTAATCATCTTTGCTGAGCCGTTCCGCGTACTTGGCGGGCGTCACTTCATTGCCGATCCAGACGCGCTTCAGCTCATAAGGATAGCTTCCTACGTGGACGCGGCCCGAATCGGTGGTGACCGCCAGATCAATGCCTGCTTCCTTGGCGATGGCGTCCACTGTCTCATCATAGTCCCCGTAAGGATAGGCAATCCAATGGTTGTCGATGCCAAGGTGTTCCTTCAGCGCCTGCTGGGCGCCGGCGATTTCCTTTTTTACTTCTTCCGGCGGCAGGTTGTGCAGCTTCGGATGGGATACAGTATGACTGGCAATGGTCACGGCCTGGCTGTCCGCCATTTCTTTCAGCTGGTCCCAGGTAATGCGGTTCGGGTTTCCTACAGATCCGGTGATCACAAAAATGGTCCATGGGAATCCGTATTCCTTCATAAGGGGGTACACGATGGTGTAATTGTCTTCGTAGCCGTCGTCAAAAGTAATGCATACGGGCTTTTCCGGCAGAGGCGCCCCTTTTTTCACATAGTCGGAAAGCTCCTGCAGCGTGATGGGATGGTACCCGTTGTCTTTCAGGTACTTCATCTGCCACCGGAGATTTTCCGCTGTCATAATGGCGGCGTTGTTCTTGTCATTGCCGATCATGTGGTACATGAGGACCGATACCCCTTCCGGTACAGAGTACTTCACATCAGGGCTTCTGTGCACAGCAGCCTGCCCTCTCGGAACGGAAGGATCCACAGCAGCGGCAGCGGATACCGCTTTCTGCAGGGACGGCGCGGAAGACGCGCCCTGCGTGGCGCCGCACCCGGCCAGCAGAAGCGCGCCGGCGCAAAAAGCGGCAGC
>CAUBUJ010000027.1 GCA_958439155.1 uncultured Veillonellaceae bacterium | reverse complement strand
GTCTGAGGTCAAGGGCGGATGGTGCGTCATTGGCAGGCAGTCTGAAGACGGAAGTTTGTAGTCTGAAGAGGAAAGAGGAGCCGCCTTCGGCGGAATTTTGAAGGGCCCTCATGCGCCAGGCGGGCTATTCTCCATTATTCCTTTTTAGGAATAGGAGTCCATTAGCATTCCACCCATACTTTTCTTTTCCAATGGATTCCATTGGGGGAAGTTCATTTCTTTCTTTGTCCGGACAAAGAAACGAACCAATACCCTGAAGGGCACAGGCGAAAGAAAACCGCCGGCCAGTCTTGCTCGGCCTTGCTCTCAGGATGCTCCTTGACCCGCATCCTGCACAATGGGAATGGCTTGAAACTCGTGGAGCTCGTGAGGCATGTCCATAATTCCCGCCATCACTCACCTCTTGGAATGCTCCTTGACCCGCATTCCACCCTTTGGGCCGGCCGGACTGCGAATGGCCGGGGAGCTGAATGGGATTTTGAGGTTTGCAGGCAGAATGCGTGATCTCAGGCGCGTAGGCTGCGTGTGGTGTCATGCGCGCAGCCCCAGGTGCTGAGTTTGCCTGTGGTGTCAGGCTCACGAGGGAAAATGGTGCTGCCTGCGGCAGATTTTATAAGGACTTCGCCGCCAGTTGCTTGTGGCGGCGCACCACCGCTCTGCGCTCTGTACTTTTCTAATACGAAACACGCATACCGTAAAATACGACCGGTCGAGATGACGCCCATATCGGCCGGTTCCTTATGCATGCGTACAAACCTAAAATGGAAACATGACACTGCACAGGGCTCCCCCCTGTTGAGGGGGGAGCTGGCCAAGGGCCTGAGAGGGGATGAGCCTGCGTGTACACTGGTTTTCAACCCGTCCATGCACGGCGAAGCCAAATATAAAAAAGAGCTTTTCCTATTCCCGCCTCCGACCTCAGACCTCCGACCTTAGACCGCGGACCCGCTCTCATGACGTACCATCGGTCCCGGCAGCGTCTCTCACTGCACGACAGCTTTGTGCCAAAGATCTACCCTAAAGGGGGCCACAAGGGCCTCGACTCCGTGCTTCATAAGAGGGAATAACGGTTTGTCGCAGGCATCCCATATGAATCCGCTCGAGATGACGCCCATTTCGGACTGTTCCTTGGAAAGGGCGATCCTCTTTCTGCTGAAAGCTGACGGCTGAGAGCTGATGGCTCTGCGAGGCGGCGAAGCCGCATATAAAAAGGACTTTCCTATTTCCTCTTCAGACTTCCGACTCCCGTCTTTAGACTCCACGCCAATGATGCACCGACTGACCTCAGACCTTAGACCGCGGACCCGCTCCCATGATGCACCAACAGCTAATAGCCAAAAGCCAACAGCTAACAGCCACGAGCCAACACAGCCTTTCCTTTCCTGGGAGAGGCTTCTTTTTGTGAAAGGAGGACGCATCTTGATCAGTGGACTCAGGAAATATAGCGGGTCCTTCCTGAAAGGGCGAGCCGATCTGGCGGGGGCGGCGCTTTTCGGGGCGGCTGCGTATGGCGCGGCCGGGAGCGGCCGGGCTATATGGCCGTACCTGGACTGGCGTCTCCTGTCCCTCCTTTTCTGCCTCATGATCGTCACCGGAGGCCTTCGGCAGTGCGGCGTGCTGGAGCGGCTCTGTTTTCTTTTCCTCCGGCAGTGCGCCTCGGCCCGGGAGATTTCCATTTTCTTTACGATGGCCGCTTTTTTCTCCTCCATGGTGATCACCAATGACGCGGCGCTTCTCGTATTTGTGCCGGAGACGATTCTTCTGCTCTATCGGAGCGGCAGCCGGGACTGGATCGCGCCGGCCGTGGTATGGGAGACCATGGCTGCCAATCTGGGAAGCATGCTCTTTCCTATGGGGAATCCGCAGAATCTGTTCCTCTATTTCCATTACCACATGGAATTTCTTCCTTTTCTGGGCATGACCCTTCCCTACACGGCGCTGGCGTTCTTCCTGCTCCTTGCCGCGGCGTGGTGCCGGCGGAATGAGCCTGCCAGGGCGGCGCTGGAAAAAAGACCGGTGCAGCGAAAAGCGGGGGCGCTCCTGGCGGCCCTTTTCCTCATCATCGTTCTTGCGGTGCTCCGCCTCATTCCCTGGGAAGGGGCGCTTCTCGTGACGATCCTTGCGGTGTGGCGGCGGCCGGCGCTGCTTGGCGGCGCGGACAGTCATCTGCTTCTGCTCTTTGCGTTCCTTTTCATCGGCGTGGGCAATCTCCAGCATGTGCCCTTTCTCTCTGATGTTATCCGGGACTTCACGGCGGGCCATGAACTGGCAGCGGCCGTACTCCTCTCCCAGGTCATCAGCAATGTGCCCGCAGCGGTGCTTCTTTCAGGGTATACGGAAAATGCCCGGGCTCTCGTGGTGGGCACCGACCTGGGCGGGCTGGGGACGCTCATTGCCTCCATGGCAAGCCTTATTTCCTTCCGCCTCTGCAGTAAGGTGCCGGGCCTTGCCGTGGGGCGGTACTTCCTGCTCTTTACAGGATGGAATCTGGTATTTCTTGCCGCCCTCTATGGGCTGGCGCTTATTATAGAGTAAGGGAAATGACAATGGATATCGAGACAATTGACGGAGAATTTTCCCTCTGCCAGGTAGAAAATTATGGAGAAGTGAATTGGGATGCGCCTTATGTATTCACCGGGCAGACCGACGAAGAGAAATCTCTCGTCTGCCTTTCCCGGGATGTGCCGGCCCATAGGATTCGCCGCGATGATGGGTGGCGCGCATTCCGTCTGAAAGGGACCTTTGATTTTTCCCTGGTCGGGATCCTTTCGAAGATCGCGGCGATTCTCGCAGCGCAGCGCATTTCTATTTTCGCTATTTCCACCTACAATACGGACTATGTGCTGGTGAAGAAGGATCAGTATGAAAAGGCGCTGGCAGCGCTCGCCGCGGCAGGGTACTATACAGAGCGGTGAATTCCTTTTCCAGACAGAAAACGGGGCAGGCGCTCCGTTTTTTTGTGGGACATTTTGCGCATTTCCTGAATGGGAGGGGACGCTTCCAGGAAGGTCCGTGCCGGCCCATGGTATAATACAAGAAAAAGAAGGAGAAGAACTATGGACGTAATCGCCTTTGTAGGCCCTGCCGGCACGGGAAAGAGCGACCGGGCGCTGGTGGTGGCGTATGAAAATAAATGTCCCTGCATCATTGACGACGGCATCCTGATTTACCGGAACCGCATCGTAGCGGGACGCTCCGCCAAGAAGGAAGCGAGCCCGATCGCCGCGGTGCGCCGCGCCATTTTCCAGGACCCGGACCAGGTGAAGGACGTGAAGAAAGTGCTGGCCATCATCTGCCCGGCGAAAATTCTCATTCTCGGCACGTCGGACCGGATGGTGAAGAAAATCACCGCCGCTCTCGGACTGGATGAGCCGAAGAAGTATATCCGCATCGAAGACATTGCCCGGCCGGAAGAAATGCGCCGCGCCAGCGAAGCGCGCCACAAAGAAGGCAAACATGTCATCCCTGTTCCTACAATGGAGCTCAAGCCGGAATTCAAAGGCTACCTCATCGATCCGCTCCGCACCTTCTTCCACAGGAAGCATGGAAAGGGATCAGAGACGCTGGAAAAATCGGTAGTTCGTCCCGTATTCAGCTTCTACGGCAAGCTCACCTTCTCGAACCGGGTCATCGCGGCACTGGCGGCGTATTCCCTGCGGGACATGCAGCAGGACATTACTCTCCAGGAAGTGACCAGCCGGAAAACGATGGAAACGACCAACGGCATCCGTCTCTACATGGATGTGACCGTCCGCGGGGGAAGCCCGGAAAAAGTGAAGCGCATCATCCACGAGGCGCGCACCCGGGTGCAGAAGGAAATCGAATACACCACCGGCATGTACGTGGAAAAAATCAAAATCAATATTACCACCGACGTGAGTCAGTAGGGCATAAAAAAGAGGACACACTCCCGAAATGGGAAATGTGTCCTTTTTTATGCAAAAAAATGGAGCGGGTGAAGGGAATCGAACCCTCGTAACCAGCTTGGAAGGCTGGCGCTCTACCATTGAGCTACACCCGCAAAAAGATGGTCGGAGCAGCAGGATTTGAACCTGCGACCCCTTGGTCCCGAACCAAGTGCGCTACCAAACTGCGCTATGCCCCGACAACATACGAAATTATAGCAGACCTTTTTCCCTTTGTCAAATTCTTCTTGAAGAAATTTTTACAGGCCTTTCCTGTTTCATGGAGACAATTTTTCCGCTGCGGCCTGCGGCGTCATCCCCGGGAAGGGAGGGCTTCTGTGTTATAATACATATAATTCAATCGTAATCAGGAGGACATCATGGCACTGGGGCATAAGAAAGCGGGGCCCATCGACAGCCTGCGCGAGCATATTACTACATATATGTACTGGGTAAAGGTAGGGAAATCGAAGTTCCAGCACAAGAAGGAAGTGGGACAGATTTTCCTTGACATGGAGAGCACGGAGTACCTGCTCCAGCAGGCCACGTCAGGCACGATGTATGATTACCGCCGGCGGATTGAGCGAAATGTATGGGCTGGGGCGGTGAACAAATATGACCAGGACATGCAGCATCTGAAGGAGGCTCTCCTCCGGGCGGTGGACGCGTGTGACGCCAATCCCGAAGGGGATCACGAGAAGGCGGCGGAGAAGCTGGCGGAAGAAGAGGCGGAGCGGAAACGCATCGAGAAGCTTCCCATCCGGGAGCAGATGGCCATTGCCGAGAAAAAAGAGGCAGAAGAGGCAAAGCAGGCCGCGGCCCGGGCTGCGGAAGCGGGTGAGAGCGAGGGCGATGAGGAAGAAGAGAAGGAGCGCATGACCGAAGAGGACTGCCGCGAGCTCTGGCGCATTTACCAGGGTCTTACTTCTGAATACAAGGCCATGAAGGAGCAGGCCAATAAATGGATGGCGGAGAACCCTGAAAAAGGATGTCTCGGGGTGACGCTCATGCTCCTTGCCATGCCCGTGGCAGCGGCGTACGGGGTGTGGCAGATTTTTTGATCAGCCTCATTATTTCCCTTTTGCCGGGAGGCGTTTCCTGGAAGGCAGAGGGGAGAATTATGATTTTCTTTATGACTTGGCGGTGCTTTTGCGCTCGCCATCTCTTTTTTTGTGCTACAATGTCATTATGAACGACTCTGTCTTATAGGAGGTGTTACGTTGTTCGCCTATGCGTACACGTTTTTGGCTGCGCTCATTGTGACATTTGTGCTGACGCCGGTGGTGAAGAAGCTGGCGGTGAAGATCGGCGCGGTGGACAAGCCGGACGCGCGAAAGGTGCATCACGGTCTCATTCCCCGTCTGGGAGGCCTGGCGATTTTCGCAGGATTTATCGCGTCGGTGGCGCTCACTGTGGGATTTGAAGACCAGGAGCTTCTCGGGCTCTGCGCGGGAGCATCTTTTCTGATCATTGTGGGGATTCTCGATGACCGCTATTCGCTGCCGCCGAAGGTGAAGCTTCTCGGGCAGATTATCGCCGCTGCGATTTTCGTGGTGATTTTCGGGGTCCGCATCGACTGGCTCCGGCTGCCTCTGGTGGGCTTCTTCTACCTGCCGGCGCTCATTTCCATTCCTCTCACCATTTTCTGGATCATCGGCTTCGTGAATACGGTGAATCTCATCGACGGGCTGGACGGTCTGGCGGCAGGGATCGCGGCGATCGCGTCCATTACGATTTCCTTCCTGGCGTTCCAGATGGGGCAGTGGGTCTGCGCCGCCGCCATGGTGGCGATGGCCGGTTCGGCTTTGGCGTTTCTCCAGTATAATTTCAATCCGGCGAAAATTTTCATGGGGGATACAGGCTCCATGTTCCTCGGCTATGTCATTGCCGCGGTGTCCGTCATGGGCTCCATGAAAACAGCGGCGGCAGCGGTGCTCATCGTGCCCCTTGTGGCGCTCGCCGTGCCCATCATGGATACGCTCATGGCCATCGTGCGGCGGAAACATTCCGGCGTGCCCGTCTTTTCCCCGGACAAGCGCCATCTCCATCACCGGCTCCTCGCCAGAGGCCTCGACCAGAAGCAGGTGGTGCTCATTATGTACGCCCTTACCGCGTTCTTTTCCTGCACGGCCCTTCTGGTGATTCATTTGAATCTCATCGCGGGCATTCTCATTGTGGCGGTGGTCCTCATCGCTTTCCTTCTGTGGGCGAGGAAACTGGGCGTGCTCACGGAGAAATAAAGAATTTTACTGCTTGGCAGACTGCGGCGGAACGGCTGCGGTTCTTCATATATAGGAGGCAAGACCATTGAAAGTTATGACCATATTTGGGACCCGTCCTGAGGCGATCAAGATGGCTCCTGTCATTAAGGAACTGAAGAAACATCCCGATATTGAGACGCGGGTCTGCGTGACCGCGCAGCACCGGGAAATGCTGGACCAGGTGATGGAGCTCTTCCATCTCCAGGCGGACTATGATCTGAACATCATGGCCCAGGGACAGACTCTTTATGACATCACCGCCCGGGTGCTCCGGGGTCTGCAGGAAGTTTTTGAAAAGGAACGGCCCGACTGCGTCCTCGTTCACGGCGATACCACCACCACCTTTACGGCGGCGCTCGCCGCGTTTTACGCGCAGATTCCCGTAGGCCATGTGGAAGCAGGTCTCCGCACGGGCAATCTTCTCTCTCCTTTCCCGGAAGAAGCGAACCGCCAGCTCACAGGGGTGCTCGCCCGGTGGCATTTCGCCCCGACCGAGACAGCCCGGCAGAACCTTCTCCGGGAGAATAAAGATGACAGCCATATTTTCGTCGTAGGAAATACGGTGATCGACGCGCTCCTTTCCACGGTGAAGAAGCATTATACCTTTGAAGACCAGGAAATCCAGAAGATTGAGGAGCACAAGCGGGTGATCCTCGTCACGACCCACCGCCGGGAAAATCTGGGCGCTCCCATGCACCATGTATACCGGGCGCTGCGCCGGCTTGTGGACGATATCCCCGATACGGAAATCGTCTTCCCGGTGCATCGGAATCCTCTCGTGCGGAAAGCGGTGGAAGAAGAGCTCGCCGGCCATGACCGGATCCATCTGGTGGACCCCATGGAATATGAGCCTTTCACCAACCTCATGGCCCGGTCCGCCATCGTCCTCACCGACAGCGGCGGCATCCAGGAAGAAGCGCCCAGTCTGGGGAAACCGGTTCTCGTGCTCCGGGACACCACAGAGCGGCCGGAAGCGGTGGAAGCAGGCACGGTGAAGCTCGTCGGCACCGACGAAGAGAAAGTGTACCACACCGCGTACAAGCTTCTCACTGATGAGGCGGCGTACAAAGCCATGGCGGAAGCGGTGAATCCCTACGGCGACGGCAAAGCAGCAGAGCGGATCGCTGCGTGGCTCCGTTATGAAAACGGCCTTTCCAAAGACAAGCCGGATACATTCCGCGCGAAAGCGTAAACCTATCGGAAGGACGCCTGGACGGGCGTCTTTTTTCTTGGGAATTTATTATAAATACATATAATTTAAGTTGATTTCTATGGAAATCACGGGGAAAAAACAGAATGGAATAGCGTATTGTCAGGCGATATGTTACAATGAGGACGTATAAATTATTTTGGACGGCTTTATAAACAGAGCCGTAAGGATTGGAAAAAGTATAGAGAGCGCTCCGGCGCTGAAAAGTATTCCCTGGGAGGAAAGCGGCGTGCATGAATAAGCCGGACAAGGGCCAAAGCAAAGATTCTGATTTTGATCCGCTCAGAAGTCTGGCGGTTGCTTCCGGGGCAGGACTTAGTATGCTGACCTGCATCGGACTTTGTGTCTATGCGGGCCTTAAGTGTGACGAATATTTCGGAACCTCTCCCTATGGGCTCATGCTTTTCTCCGTTCTTGGCGGCGTTACAGGGGTATGGTCTGTGATTAAACAGATTCTGAGGAAATAATATGGTCTATGATCTGAATTTCCCTGTCTATGCGGGACGCATGATCCGCCTCACCGCGGTGCTGGGAATCCTCATGGCGCTGACCAGTCTCTACTGGGGCTGGCAGTACAGCGCGGGAGCGGCGGCAGGCGCTCTTTTCCAGATTGCTTTTCTTTCCTTTTTAAGGGCCAAATATATCAAATGGACGAAGGCGGGCCGCGCTCCCGATGAGATCGGCACGCGCCTTGTAGGCTTTACCGGCGCAAGGCTTTTCCTCGAGATTGGCGCGTGCATCATCGCGGCCCTTCTCCTCAAACTGGCGGTCCTCGGTTTTTTAGCAGGCTTACTTTCATTGATGGTGGCGACCGTACTGGACAAAATCATCAGTGTAATTAAGGAATAAATCTTCTTGACATCCTTGTAAGAGAGAGGGGGTGAGACTATGCATCTTCACACAGGTACGCACATCGTGGGACAGCTTTTCGGGATGCAGGTCAACTGGGATACCATTTACACGACCTGGCTTTCCGGCCTCATCGTGATTATTCTCGTGTTCGCCGCCACCCGCGGCCGGGCACTGGTTCCGAGCGGCTGGCAGAACGCGGTGGAAATGCTCATCGAAGGATTGTGCAGCCAGTTCCAGGACAATCTGGGGCGGAAGTACCGGCAGGTAGCAACTATGCTCCTGACTCTCTTCATGTTTATTCTGACTGCCAACCAGATCGGGCTTCTTCCGACAAACCACCTGACTGCGTCCCCGACCAATGACGTGAACACGACCCTTGGACTTGCCATTGCGGCATCACTTGCCATCCATTTTTACTACATCAAGAATAAGGGCTTCGGGCACTGGATCGGACATTTCTTCCATCCATTCTCCGTTTTCGTGATCATGAACCTGGTCGAGGAAGTGGCCAGACCGATTACGCTGGCTATGCGTCTATTTGGGAATATTCTCGCAGGGGAAATCCTTCTGGAAATTCTCTATGTACTCGCACCGTGGCTCGTACCTATGATCTGGATCGGCTTCAGCTTGTTCGTCGGCGTGGTTCAGGCCTACATTTTCACTACGCTCGTATCCATCTACCTGAAGGAAAGCGTAGACTAACGGACAGAAGCGCCGCTTCCCAAACGGCATCACACGGCACCGCCCGTCCAAACGGCATCGCAACCGGCAGGGCCGGAAAAATTATTTAATTCTCAGGAGGAATTAACACCATGGATCAGACTATCGTTGTACAGTATTCCGTTATCGCCGCAGCTATCATCGCAGCTGCAGCCGCTCTTGCAGCAGCATTCTCCGACTCCAAAGCAGCTTCCCATGCGATCGACGGCATGACCCGTCAGCCGGAAATGGCAGGCAAGCTCTTCACCAACATGCTCGTTGCTATCGGCCTGATCGAATCTATTCCGATTATTGCCATCGTTATCGCTATTGTCCTTGTATTCGCCAATCCTTTCCTCGGCTAATTCGAAACTTTTATTAGCCTAAGGAGGGGATCTCATTGGTAGAATTAAATGGTACACTGCTGATTCAGATCGTCAACTTCTTCATTCTTTGCGCTATTCTGGGATATTTCTGCTACAAGCCGGTTCTGAAAGTGCTGGACGACCGCAAGGCCCGCATTCAGAATGACCTCGATTCTGCGGCCAAGTCCAACGAGGACGCGAAAAAGCTGAAGGAAGAGTATGAAGCCCAGCTTCAAGACGCCCAGGTCAAGGCACAGGAACTGGTGAACAAGGCTGTGAAGGAAGCCCAGGTCCAGGCACAGGCACAGATTGATGCGGCCAAAGAAGCGATTGCCAAGGAAAAGGACGCTGCAGCCAAACAGATCGAAAGAGAACGCGTAGAAGCGCTCGAAGATCTGAAAGGACAGGTAGCGGCGCTCTCCTGCGAAATTGCTTCCAAGATCATCAGCAAAAACATGACGCCCGACGCCAACGATCATCTCATTTCTGAGAGCATCGCCAAGCTCGGCGGCACCACAGGTAAATAATCATGGATAAGAACGGAATCGTCGCTAAAAAGTACGGACGCGCTATCTATGAAATCGCTTTAGAGCAGAAAAGCCTGGAAAAAACAGAAGAAGAGCTCACGCTCATCAGCACGACAATCGAAGGGAACGCGGAACTGAAAGCGTTTCTGAACCATCCTGTTCTTACAAAGGATGCCAAGAAAGATACTATACAGAAGTTATTTGCAGATAAAGTGCAGCCAGTAGTTCTGCAGTTCTGCTACGTTTTGATTGACCGGGACCGTTTCGACCTCCTGGGCAAGATGGTGGAAGTCTATACCGCCTACGCCCATGAAGGCCTCGGCGTGGAAGAAGCCTTCGTGACCTCCGCTATGCCTCTCACCAAGAGCCAGGCGGAAAGTCTTGCGGGCAAGCTCTCCGAGATCACCGGGAAGAAGATCATTATGAAGCAGAAAGTAGATGCTGCCTTAATCGGCGGATTTACTGTCCAGATCGGGGACCGCCTCATTGACGGTTCTGTGGCAAGACAGCTGCAAACACTGAAAACAAGAATGATGCAAAGAGGTTGAGGTGACTTATAGGAAATGAAAATCAGTTCAGATGAAATTACATCTGTCATCAAAAAACAGATTGAAAACTACAAAGTAGACCTCAATGTCGATGAAGTAGGTACAGTCCTTGAAGTCGGCGACGGCATTGCGCACGTTTACGGCCTGGAAAACTGCATGGCTGGCGAACTGCTCGAACTGCCGCACGGCGTTTACGGCATGGCACTGAACCTGGAAGAAAGCAACGTCGGCGTCGTACTCCTTGGTCAGTATGAGACCATTAAGGAAGGCGACACTGTGAAGAGAACCGGCCGTCTGATGCAGGTCCCGGTTGGCGATGCGGTCATTGGCCGCGTTGTCAATTCCCTGGGACAGCCGCTCGATGGCAAAGGGGAAATCAAGACTGACGCTTACCGCGACATTGAAATCAAAGCGCCGGGCATTGCTGACCGGCAGCCAGTTAACGTACCGCTCCAGACCGGCCTGAAGTCTATCGACTCCATGGTACCGATCGGACGGGGACAGCGCGAACTGATCATCGGCGACCGCGGCACCGGCAAGACCGCGGTTGCGATCGACACCATCCTGAACCAGAAGGGTCAGAATGTGATTTGTATTTATGTATCCATCGGCCAGAAGAACTCCAACGTCGTCCGTGTATACGAAAGACTGAAGCAGGCCGGCGCGATGGATTATTCCATCATTGTCCATGCAGGCGCTTCCGAAGGCTCCCCGATGCAGTACCTGGCACCGTACTCCGGTGTGTCCATCGCGGAATACTTCATGCACCAGGGCAAAGACGTGCTCATCATTTATGATGACCTGTCGAAACACGCGGTGGCATACCGTGCAATGTCCCTGCTGCTCCGTCGTCCGCCGGGACGTGAAGCGTACCCGGGCGATGTATTCTACCTGCATTCCCGCCTCCTGGAACGCGCAGCCCGTCTCTCCAATGAACTGGGCGGCGGCTCCATCACAGCACTTCCGATCATCGAAACGCTGGCAGGCGACGTAGGCGCATACATTCCGACAAACGTTATTTCCATTACAGACGGTCAGATTTACCTCGAAACCGGCCTCTTCTACTCCGGTGTACGCCCGGCCATCAACGTCGGCCTCTCCGTATCCCGTGTAGGCGGCGCTGCCCAGATCAAGGCAATGAAACAGGTCGCAGGGACTCTCCGTCTGGAACTGGCACAGTTCCGTGAACTGGCAGCCTTCGCACAGTTCGGCTCCGACCTCGATCCCACCACCAAGGCGCAGATCGACCGCGGCCAGAGAACGACCGAAGTCCTGAAGCAGCCGCAGTATACCCCGTACCCGGTCGAAGACCAGGTATGCGCGATCTTCACGGCAGTAAAAGGCTTCCTCGATGACCTGGCAGTAGACGAAGTGGTAGACTTTGAAAAGCAGCTCCTCGCATTCCTCCACAGCAGCCATCCGGAAATCGGCGCTTCCATCCGTGAAACGAAGAAGCTCACCGATGAAAACGAAGCGGCTCTCAAGGCAGCCATTGATGAATTCAAGACTCGTTACAAGGCGGCAAAGAATACTGAAACGGCAGCGGGGTGATCTGAATGGAGAGTACTCGTGATATAAAAGCGCGCATCAAATCGGTTACCAATATCCAGCAGATCACGAAAGCCATGAAAATGGTGGCCGCTGCGCGTCTCCGCAAAGCGGAGGAAAAAGCGCACGGTGCCCGTCCTTATGCTGAAAAAGTGGAAGAACTGCTGCGCCGCGCCTCATCGGCAGCACCGGGTTACTCCAATCCCCTTCTCGCCAGACGGGAAGTGAAGCGGACAGGCTACCTCATCATCTGCGGTGATAAAGGCCTGGCCGGTGCGTACAACTCCAACGTCATGAAACGGACTGTAGCAGAAATCGCAGGCAAAGACCGCGAAACCTACAGACTCTATGTCTGCGGGAAACAGGCGCGGAACTACCTGAAATTCCGGGGCTACACCACCGATTCCTACCATTTCGGATTTTCTGACAAGCCTTCCGCAGATGACTCCATTTCTATGGCGAAAGAGCTGATCGCTCTTTTCGACAAGGGAGAAATCGACGAAGTCAAAATCATCTATACGAAATTTTACACCGCTCTCCGCCAGCAGGTCACTGTGACCCAGCTGCTTCCTATTGAAGCGCCGGAAGCGGAGGAAGCAGCAGAAGGAGCGGCCGCTGAAGCGGAAGAATACATTTTCCTGCCGAATGCGTCTGCCGTCCTGGACAAGCTGCTCCCTGAATATGTACAAGTGCAGGTATACAATGCGATGCTGCAGTCTGCGGCATCCGAACTGGGAAGCCGTATGGCAGCGATGTCTGCTGCAACGGACAACGCGACAGAAAAAATTGCCGACCTCAACCTCAGCTACAACAAGGCTCGTCAGGCCCAGGTCACCAATGAAATTTCTGAAATCGTCGGCGGCGCAAACGCCCTGGAATGATCTGCATAGAATTATAAGGAGGAATGCTTCTTCATGAGCAAGCTACAGGAAGGAAAAGTTATACAGGTAATCGGCGCTGTCGTCGATATTGCCTTTAGCGACGAATCCGATCTGCCTGCCGTGTACAACGCAATCCACGTCAAGGACGACAACGGCAAAGTACCGGTCGATGTCATCTGCGAAACCATGCAGCATCTTGGCGACGGCGTTGTGCGCTGTGTAGCAATGAGCTCCACAGACGGCATGGTGAGAGGTATGAAAGCCTATGACACCGGCAAAGCGATTGCCGTACCGGTTGGCGACGGCGTTCTGGGACGTATTTTCAACGTTCTCGGACAGACCGTAGACAACGATCCGGCAGAAGTGAAAGCCGATGATCACTGGCCGATTCACCGTCATGCACCGGCCTTCAAAGACCAGTCCCCGGCAGCGGAAATTTTCGAAACCGGCATCAAAGTCGTAGACCTGATCGCCCCCTACGCAAAGGGCGGCAAGATCGGTCTGTTCGGCGGCGCAGGCGTAGGCAAGACAGTCCTCATTCAGGAACTGATTCACAACGTAGCAACGGAACACTCCGGCTGCTCCGTATTCTGCGGCGTCGGCGAACGTACCCGTGAAGGCAACGACCTTTGGGGCGAAATGAAAGAATCCGGCGTTCTCGCGAAGGCCGCCCTCGTTTACGGCCAGATGAATGAACCGCCGGGAGCACGTATGCGCGTAGCCCTCTCCGGTCTGACCATGGCGGAATACTTCCGTGACAAGCAGCACCAGGACGTACTGCTCTTCATCGACAACATTTTCCGCTTCGTTCAGGCAGGCTCCGAAGTATCGGCCCTTCTCGGCCGTATGCCTTCCGCCGTAGGTTACCAGCCGACACTGGCCACCGATATCGGCGAACTGCAGGAACGTATTACATCCACGAAAGACGGCTCCATTACCTCTGTACAGGCTGTCTATGTACCGGCCGATGACCTCACCGACCCGGCTCCGGCAGGCGTATTCACCCACCTCGACGCGACAACGGTTCTGAACCGCTCCATCGCCGAACTGGGCATTTACCCCGCAGTGGATCCGCTGGACTCCACCAGCCGTATCCTCGATCCGAACGTACTCGGCGAAGAACACTACAAAGTAGCCCGCGGCGTGCAGGCCATTCTGCAGCGCTATAAGGAACTGCAGGATATCATCGCCATCCTCGGCATCGAAGAACTGTCTGATGAAGACAAGGTCATCGTAGCCCGTGCCCGTAAGATCCAGAGATTCCTGTCCCAGCCGTTCTTCGTAGCGGAACAGTTCACCGGCCAGCCCGGCAAGTACGTACCGCTGAAAGAAACGATCCGCGGCTTCAAGGAAATCCTCGAAGGCAAGCATGACGATCTGCCGGAAGGCGCATTCTATCTCGTAGGCACCATTGACGAAGCAATCGAAAAGGCTGAAAAGATGAAGAAAGGGGAATAAGCCATGGCTGATACCCTTACTACGCCGCTGCATGTGGAAGTCATTACGCCCGATGGCGCGATCTATACAAAAGATGGCGCAAAAATCGTGGCAGCCCGCGCGACAGACGGCGAATTCGCAGTGATGAAGAACCATCTGCCCCTGGCGGCAGCGCTCGAAGTGAGCCCTGTGCGCATCGGATTTGCCGATGGGGAAGAAAAAATCGCTGTATTCGGCGGCTTCCTTGAAATCAAGGACAACCATGTCAATATTGTGGCCCCCCTGGCGGAACTGGCCTCTGATATCGACGTGGCCCGTGCGGAAGCAGCGCGGAAACGCGCTGAAGACCGTCTCGCCAGCAAAGCTGCAGATGTGGACGTGGCCCGCGCCAGACTGGCGTTGATCCGCGCGCTCACCAGACTGCAGGTAGCAGGCAAGATCTAAGCAGCTAAGCAAAAAACTCCAGTGTACGCTGGAGTTTTTTTGTGCCCTTTTTCAGGGAAGAATGGCCGTAAGCGGTAGATCATTCAGTGTATAGAAAATCCCCAGTTCGTGATGTATCCTAT
>CAUBUJ010000026.1 GCA_958439155.1 uncultured Veillonellaceae bacterium | reverse complement strand
GCGGGAGGAAGATGCCGCCGCCCCGGAGAGCCATGGAGAGGTAGTTCCAGAAGAGGACTTGTGAGTCCAGATTCAGAATGGCTACGACGCTGCCGGCGATAATGACGGCGAGTACGCAGAGACGGGTTACGAGAAGGAGGAGCTTGTCATTTTTGATCCGCATCAAGGGAGAAATAATATCGTGGGAAATCATGGTGCCGATGCCGAGAGAAAGGCCGCCGATGGAACCTACGAGAGAGAGGATGATGCCGCCCATGGCAACGCCGGCGATGACCGCGTTTTCCCTTTCCATCAGGTACGCAGGAAGCACGAGGATCGGGAGGGTATCCGCCGCGTGGGCGTGCATGTACATGCCGATGGCTACTGACGGCAGGCCTACGGGAATGATGATGAGCGCCCCTACGATGCAGCCGATTTCCGCGGTGATCGGTGTGGCTGCAGAGAAGATGGCCTGCACATAGGTCTGGGTGCAGAGCACGCCTACGATGACGGAAAAGAGAGAGGTCAGCGCCGGCTGGACCCCTTCACCGAAGAGAGAGAGCCATGGCGTGGCAGGGAAGCGCTGGTCGAAATCAGGCAGGGCTGTGATGTCCTGGAATGCGAAGAATCCTGCCACCATGAGGCTTGCGCAGATGACGATCATTTTCATAATGCCCCCAACGCCGGCGCTCTTCATGCCGCCGAAGAAGGTATACGCCAGCACGAGCAAGGTCAGAATAACTGCGGAGATCCACGGGGCTGTGCCGAAGAAGGCGGAAATGATCTGAATGCCTGGGAGGACACTGGCTACGACGGAGAGCAGAATTCCGATGGAAGAAATCAAGGACGACGCAGTTTCTGAATGGCCGCCATAGTAGGTGTTGAGAAATTCCGGAATCGTCGCAAGGCCGGTGGAGCGCATGCGCCGGGCGTAGAAGAATCCCATAATCGCAAGGCCGATGCCGCTCCCCAGTGTAAACCACCACGCTGCAAGGCCGTAGGAAAAGGCGAGCTGTGCCGTGCCGACTGTCGCGCCTCCGCCGATGATGGTGCCTGCGATAGAGCCGGCAATGAGGGGGACGCCGGCGGAGCGCCCGCCCAGGCTGTACCCTTCCGCAGAGTGGATCGACCGGGCCGCGTAAATGCCGGAGCCAATCACAAGCGCAATGGTAGCGGCCATAAAAAAGAAATGCCAGAATGTAAGGTCCATAGAAAAATCCTTTCTTTAAAAATCACAATGGGCGCCTGTCTCGGAAGAAGAACAAATAATGGCGTCCCTCTCGCGATAGGGAGCGCACCGCTCTCTGCGGGACTCTTTTTGGGCCCGTCCCGGAGGGATGCGCTTTTCTGATTTCCTTGATATTTGCCTCATTATAGCACGATTGAAATGGGCGTATAGGGCGAGCGGGGAAATGACGTATATTTTCTTTGTATAGAGAATTTGTTTTGGATTTCTTTTCCAGAGAATAGGAACTTCCAGAGCGGAAAATATTCTGATTCTCCGGAGAAAAAGCGCACTCCCTGGAGAATAGGGGGACGCCGCGATGTTTCACGTGAAACATTTTCTTCATCCCCTTTATTTTTCCATAAAAGTAAGTAAAAAAACGTGATTTTTCCTGTAAGTGCGCCCAATTTTCAAATGCAGGTTCATTCAAGTATGTTATAATAAAAATGGTTTTGCAGGAGGAAAAAATATGGGACATGTGATCAGCGTGATTAACCAGAAAGGCGGCGTCGGAAAGACGACGACCGCGGTCAATTTGTCTGCTTTTCTCGCGGGCAAAGGGTACAAAACGCTCCTGATTGACGAGGATTCGCAGGGCAATGCCACGAGCGGCCTTTTCATGGATCGTTCCCAGTTTTCCCATACGCTCTATGATGTGCTCATCAATGACGCGCCTGCAGAAACTGCTGTGTACAAAACAGGCGTAGAGAAGCTCTCTCTCCTTCCTTCTTCCATTGATCTGGCAGGCGCCGAGATCGAAATGGTGCAGATGAAGAAAAGAGAAACCCTTCTTCGCCGTAAAATAAAGCCTCTGAAGGGGGAATATGATTTTATTTTGATTGATTGTCCTCCTTCTCTGGGCCTCATGACTGTGAACGCGCTCACCGCAGCCGGCCAGGTGCTCATCCCGATCCAGGCGGAATTTTTCGCTCTCGAAGGGCTGGCCCAGCTGGTGCAGACGGTGGAAACCGTATCGGACAGTTTAAATCCGTCACTGACGATTCTGGGGATTCTCCTCACTATGTTTGACGGGCGGACCAATCTGGCCATGCAGGTCGCCGGTGAAGTGAAGAAATATTTTGGAGACAAAGTATTCCGCACAGTCATTCCCCGCAGTATCCGTCTCTCTGAAGCGCCCAGCTTTGGTGAGCCGATTGCGGTATATGCTCCCAAATCCAAAGGAGCTGTTGCATATAAGTCGCTTTGTGAGGAGGTTTTGCAGCGTGTCTAAAGGAAAGCAGAAGGCGCTCGGAAGAGGCCTCTCCGTACTTTTTTCCAAAAGTGAAAATGACCGGGGAAGCATTGCGGAGATCGCCGTCGACCGGATTGATCCCAATCCAGGCCAGCCGCGGCGCACCTTTTCGGAAGATGCGCTGAAAGAACTGGCCGATTCCATCCGTGTCCACGGCGTGGTGCAGCCAGTGATTGTGAAGCGCGGTGAAAATGACCGTTACACCCTGATTGCAGGGGAGCGCCGTCTCCGGGCGTCAAAACTGGCAGGGCTTTCGAAAATTCCCTGCATCGTCCGGGAATACACGGAAAAGACCGCCGCGGAAATCGCTCTCATTGAAAATCTCCAGCGGGAAGATCTGAATCCTGTAGAAGAAGGCAGGGCTTACCGCGGGCTTTTGAAAAAATATGGCTATACCCAGGAAGAACTGGCGGACATTGTAGGAAAGAGCCGCCCTTATGTGACGAATATGCTCCGTATTGTCACGCTTCCTGATGTGGTGCTCCAGCCGCTGGCGGAGGGAAAAATTACCATCGGCCAGGTGCGGCCTCTTCTGGGCCTCATGGAAGGGGTAGACCAGATCGAGCTGGCCCGGCAGATTGAGAAGGAAAATCTCTCTTCCCGCCAGGTGGAAGAGATGGTGCGCCGCATCAAAGGGAAGAAGCCTTCCGCCCCGCAGAAAAAAGAAGACAAAGCAGCAGCATACTTTGGAAAAATCGAGTCTGACCTGAAATTATCTCTCGGCATGAGAGTGACCATAAAGAACGGGAAGGGAAAAAACGGGCAGCGCGGTATGATTTCCATTGCGTACAACAATGAGGAGGAATTCCAGCGGGTCATCGCCGTCCTGAAAAAAGAGGAATGAAAAATGACAAGTTCGGTAATGCTGTATATTGCTTTGGCCTTTATGGCTTTTTTAGTGATTGTTCTGCTTCTCCATTCGCTGGTTCTCCGGTCGAAGATCAGCACTCTCGAGAAGCGTTATAAATATTTTATGACCGCTGACAATGGGACGAGCCTGGAACGGCAGCTCGCGGTAGAAGTGAAAGAACTGCGGGAAATGAGCCGCTCTTCCGAAGATATGCTCCGCCAGCATGAAATGCTTTCCCATATGCAGGTCCAGTCCTTCCAGCGGAGCGGACTTGTCAAGTACGACGCTTTCGATGACGCGGGAGACAAGCTGAGCTTTTCCCTGACGCTTCTTGATGGGGCCAATCACGGATTTGTGCTTACGTCCCTTGTGGGCCGGGAAACATCCCGCATTTATATCAAACAGATTATGAACGGCCAGTGCAAAGAAGCGATTTCCGCGGAAGAAGCGGAAAGCATCAGCAAAGCCATGGCCGGATATATTCCGCCGGAAGACATGGAAAAGAAAGCGGCGGACAAAGCGGCCAAGAACAGAGTAAAAGCGCCGGAGGAAAAAGTAAGAAAAGAAGCCGTGTGAAGGCTTTTCATGGGGGACCGCGGGAGTCTTTGAGCGGTGCTTCCATAGAGAATTCTGTACGGCAGGGAGACAGGCATGGAGAAAAAGGAAAATCTGCAGACTGGGGAGCGGGAATTACGCTTTTCCCGGGGGGAATGGAAAAAGATCAAAATAGCAGGGGCACTGGCTGGCGCGGCCGTGCTGGCCTGCATCGCTGCGGCAGGGTATTCTGTCTATGCCATGGGCCATCTCCGTGCGGAAAACGATCTTTACCGGAACCAACTCCAGATGGCGGAAGAAAAAATGCAGAAACTCTCTGCCAAACTGGAAGGCATGGAAAAGATCACGTCGGAAATCCAGAGTATGACCGGGAGAAACGGGAATACCCAGAGCGCCGGCGGAAATGGTGCTGCCGACAATACTGGCGGCGCGTCCACTGTCCCTGACCGGGCGAAAGAAGTGAAGACCGCGGCGACGCCCGGGGCTCTTCTGTCCCTGCTCGTTTCCATGGAAGAGACGGCGGACCGGGACATGAAGACTCTCATCAATCTCCGGTCCGATCTTTCCACAAAGAGTGTCATAGCCAGTGCCATTTACCAGGCCATCGTCCATACGACGCCGTCCATCTGGCCGGTCATCGGCGATATCTCGAGCACATTCGGCTGGCGGTCAAGCCCCGGCGGCATTGGATCCACGTACCATGAAGGGGTGGACATTGCCTCCGATTACGGCACGCCGGTGCATGTGACTGCTGACGGCACAGTGACCCGCGCTGGATGGGCTGACGGCTACGGGTACCTGGTGGAAGTACGCCATGCCGATGGATTCACCACCCGCTACGGTCACAATTCGGCGATTCTTGTCTATGAAGGGCAGGAACTGAAACAGGGCGATACGGTGGCCCTCGTAGGAAGCACAGGGAACAGTACCGGTCCTCACTCCCATTATGAGGTGCGCCTCAATGGAGCGGCTCTCGATCCGGCTATGTTCCTGGGAAATCAATAATCCCGTGCCCATGCAGAAAAGCGCAGCATTTTCCCCGGGACATAAAATGTACCGGAAATTCTGTCAGAGTCCGCGGCGGGATGATTTTTGAAGGGACATGATATCCTTTTCATGAGACGGGGCGCATGCTTGGGCAGAGGCATCGCCATTGTTTCACGTGAAACATAAAGGAACATAGACGCTGCGTCCACGCTGTTTTTAAATTGACCGGGCATTCTGGGACGGTTCCAGAGCTGCCCTGTTTTTACAGGAGAAAACTATGACACAAGGGGAAGAGCTCTACCTGAAAGGCGCTCTCGAAGAAGCGTATCCTTTTCTTTTGGATGAGGCGAAAGCTGGAGATGGACGGGCCATGTACATGCTTGCCCAGTACAGCCTGCAGGGGCTCGCCTCGGTCAAGGCCCATCCCCTGGACGCGGCGCTGTGGTTTTCCAAAGGAAAAGAGATTTCTCCGCTCTGCACCATCGGCGCCGCCTTCTTTGAAAAAGAAACAGATCCGCAGGACCTGCGCCGCGCCTTTGAAGAAGTGAAAAAAGCAGCGGAAGCAGGGGATGTTCTTTCCCTTTTCTGCATGAGCTATGCTCTTCGCGGCGTGGATGGTATCGCTCCCGACCAGGCAGGTCGTCTGTTATGTCTGCAGAAAGGGGCGGATGCTTCTTTCTGGCAGGCAGAGAATGATCTGGGGCTGATCTACCTGAATGGACGGGAAACCGCGCAGGATAAAGAGCGGGGATTTGCCCTCCTTGCGAGAGCGGCTTCAGCCGGGGTGGGCGTCTCAGAATACCATCTCGCTTTCTGCCTGCTTCATGGGGAAGGGACCGCGCCCAATCCGCACAAAGCCATCGCTTTGTACCAGAAAGCGTGGAAACATGGCTATGGAAAAGCGGCGGTCGAGCTGGGCATGCAGTATGAAAGCGGGGCGAACGTGAAAGCTGATCCGAAAAAGGCGTTCTTACTCTACAAAAAAGCGGCGGAAGCGGGATTTGCCGAAGCGAAAGCCCACTTGGGGGACTGCTATTTTGATGGGAAAGGAACCAGAGCGGACCGGAAAAAAGCGGAAGCTCTCTATGAAAAAGCAGCCAAAATGGGCGACGGCTACGGCATGCTCCGCATGGGGCAGATCGCCATGGGCCGGGAAGAAATGGAAAGGGCTTTCACCTATTTCTACCAGGCGTCCCGTCTGGGCATTCCCGTCGCGCAGTACCTGACAGGGCTATGCTTCCTCCGCGGCCTCGGAGTTGCCCCTGACCGGGATACAGGGATCCGCTGTCTCCAGGAAGCGGCCCGGAATGGAAGCAGAGAAGCAGCGGACGCCCTCGCCCAGTTGGGGTGAGAGACAGGGAAATATCGGGAGACAGTACCCTGTCTATAGGCCTGCAGGATGAAAAAACGGAAAGGTCAGACATGGTGTCAAAAGATTAGAGAATTTTCCCCAAACCAGCAGCCATCCGCTGATGCCAAAAGCCAAAAGCCAAAAGCCAAAAGCCAAAAGCTAAAAGCTAAAAGCTAAATACTAACAGCCAATCACTCATAAAGGAGCCATATCGTGACAGAGGAAAAACGTACACAAGCCATGACAGAAGCGAAGGATCTCTACCTGCGCTGTCAGTTTGACGCGGCTTTCGCGGCGTTTCATAAACTGGCCGGAGAAGGCTGCGGGGAAGCGATGTATTTTCTCGGAGAATTTTATACCCAGGGATACGGCCATATCGCCCATGACATGGTGAAAGGGAGAAAATGGCGGGAAAAAGGAGCGGCTGCCGGGGATATTCTGTCTCTCCTGAATACGGCCTATACCATGCCGGCGGAAAATCCGGACCGCCAGAGAATCCCGGCGCGTCTCTTTCCCAAAATTCTCGCTATGGCAGAGGCAGGCAATCTGTTCGCCCAGAACGAATTGCCCGACCTCTATTTATACGGCCTGGGCACAGAGAAAAATCCGGAAAAGGCGGTGGAATGGCTCACCCGGGCAGGAAATTCTGGTTTCTGGCGTCCTCTCAATAAATTGGGGGAAATGTATTACTACGGCGAAGGCATTCCTAAAGACCGGAAGAAAGCAAAACAGTTATTTGAAAAAGCGGCAGCTCTCGGCTATGGCGACGCGGAAGCGAATCTGGCCATGTGCTGCTACAATGGAGAGCCGCGGAATATGACGAGGGCCGTCTCTCTCCTGCGCCGCGCTTTCGCTCACGGTGCGCTCTTCGAAGGAGAAATCGCCCAGCTTCTGGGGCTATTCATCGTAGAAGGGATGGGCGTCAAAAAAGATGAAACCGAAGCCTTTCTCTGGATGAAGCGGTCCGCCGAAAGAGAGTATCCGCCGGGCATGAATTACCTGGCTATCTTTTACGAACGGGGCATCGGTACGGTGAAAGACAGAGCCATGGCGGAAAAATGGTGCCGCCGCGCCGCTGACCGCGGTCATGTAGAGGCATCGATCCAGTATGGCATTTTCCAGCGGGAAGATGGAAATTTGAAAGAATCCCTGAAATATTTTGAGAATGCTGCCATCCGGGGCAATCCGGATGGGCAGGTATGGCTTGCGTCATGCTATCTCTATGGCCTCGGTACGGAAGAGAACCGGGAAGAAGCAAGGATGTGGCTGGAAAAAGCCGCGGCCCAGCACGCGGAAGACGCAGTGCGCCTGTTGAAAGAAGAATTGGGAATTGAATATAAGGAAGACAAGGGAAGCGGCATCGAATGATCTCCGTTCTTTCTTCCGCTGCCTCGCAGCAGCGCCCTTTTATAAGAAGGGGCGCTTTTTTATTGCCTGCGGTAAAAAATAGGAAGAGCAAAGCTTTCCGGAAGAGGAGGCGCTGCCTAGTCCAGAAAGCGTTTTGTATATCCCTTGCTTGCAGGGCGGCAGACAGGAAAAATCTGTGGATAACTGGGAAGGATTGCAAAGAACCGACTATATCCTGTGAATATAAAGGAATATAGAGAATGAAGGGCTACCATATATGGTATGTGAAAAAGAGAAATTCATTTATCCACAAATACACTCACTTATTCACAGGAGGAAAAGGATAGGAATGATCGGAGTCTGTGGATAAAATACCCTCTTTTTCACAAGGTTTTCCACAAAATGTTGATAACTTTCCACGGCATTGTGGAAAACTTGGAAAATGACCTGTGAGTAATCAGAGCAGCAGCGTAAAAAGCATCCATGGAAGCAGGGCGGGACAATGGAAAAGGAGCTGCTCTGTTTCCATTGTCCGCTGTTTCAGAGGAGGTCCCCTTCCTTTCCGCAGAAAAGCTGGATCCCAATTCGCTTTGCTCCACGTTTCAAGTGCTCGCTCCGTTTTGGGACTGCAGAGCATTTCTTTTGTAAAATTTTTTCATCGTCCACAATGAATGAGCAAAAACGATTATAATAGAAATAAAAGGAATAGTTTCTCTTTTGGCGGCAAGGAGGTTTTTATGAAGCCCATGTACTTTTCTTCTCCAGAAGAGGCGCTCCGGGCGCTCTGCAGGGAAGCGCTTTCCCTGGGGGCCAGTGATATTCATATCGAGCCGCAGGAAAAGGCAGTACGGATCCGCTTCCGCCGGGATGGATTGCTGGAAGAATACGGTCGTCTTCCTTCCGCCATGGCCGAGGGGCTGGCAGTGCGGGCCAAAGTGGTGGGACGGATGAATGTGGCGGAGAACCGTGTGCCCCAGGACGGCGGCGCCTCTTTCGAGGATGGCCATCTATCGTGTGATCTCCGTCTCTCCCTGCTGCCTTCCCTCTATGGAGAGACCATTGTGATCCGTCTTCTCTCCCAGTCTCTTCCTTTCATCGAGGAAAATCATCTGGGCATGCTTCCCGTCCAGGAGGCGGCGTTCAGGAAAGCGCTCCGCCGGAAGAGCGGCCTCATTCTCACCACAGGTCCTACCGGCTCGGGCAAGACGTCTACCCTCTACGCGGCGCTGAAATTGGTGAACCGGCGGGAAGTGAATATCATTTCCATGGAAGATCCCATTGAATACAGGATCCCCGGGATTACCCAGGTGGCGGTCAATGAGAAAGCAGGGCTCACTTTTGCTTCCGGACTCCGGGCGCTGGTCCGTCAGGATCCGGATATTCTCATGGTCGGTGAGATCCGCGACAGGGAAACGGCGGAAATGGCGGTGCACGCGGCGCTCACAGGGCACCTGGTGCTTTCTACGCTTCATACGGTGAGCGCCGTGAAAGCGCCGCTCCGGCTCATGGACATGGGGATTCCTTCCTACCTCGTCTCGGCGTCTCTCTCATTGATCATCGCCCAGCGCCTCCTCCGGCTTCCTGGAGGGCATGGCCGGACCGGCGTGTTTGAACTGTTTCCCATTGCACCGGAAGGGGCGGCCCATATCCGGGAGAACGCGCCGGAAGAGTGTCTCATAGAAGATATGCGCCGTCAGGGACAGCCGCTCCTCACAGAAGCACTGGCAGAAAAAATCCGGCTCGGCGAGGCGGCAGCTGATTCGATTCTGTAGGTTATATGGCAGCAGGGAGGGGATTTCTATGGAATGGATTCACCAGATTCTCGCGGCCTATCCCGGCGCGACGGACATTCACCTCACCAGGGGGCGGAGGCTCGCGGTCCGGCATGAAGGGCGCATTGTAAAAAAGGAGACATTCTCCGATCCTTTCCTTGAGGAGCTCCTCGACATGCTGACGGACGGGCAGAAAGAAACGCTCCGCCGCCGCGGCGCCTGCGACAGTTCTTTTTCCTCCGGCTCTCTCCGGTGCCGCCTTCACTGCTACCGGTCAGAGGGAATATTGGCGGCAGCAGTGCGCCTTCTGCCGGATGTATCGGCCCTGCCGGAAGACGCCGATCAGGTATGGCTCGACAAGATGGCTTCTGTGCCGGCAGGACTGGTCCTCATCACAGGCGCTACGGGATCAGGGAAAAGCACCACCATGGCCAGGCTCGTCCAGACCATGAGCCGCCGGCCCTGTCATATTGTGACCATTGAAGATCCGGTGGAATACCTCTTTCCTGAGGGAGAAGCGCTCATCCATCAGCGGGAATTGGGGCGGGATACCGCATCCTTTGGGAGCGGCGTCATCGAATCCCTCCGTGAGGACCCGGACGCGATCGCTATTGGGGAGCTTCGTGATACGGAAACGATCCGGGCAGCCCTCTCGGCCGCTGAAACAGGCCATCTCGTCGTGGGGACGCTCCACAATCACCGCGCCGCTGACGCCATCGGCCGCATCGCCCACAGTTTTCCTTCCGATAAAGAACGGGATATACGGAGAAGGCTCGCGTCAGTGCTCCGCGCCGTATCCGCCCAGACTCTGTGCCGCATGGGGCGGCGGACCTTCCTCGTCCGGGAAATCCTGGTCAATACGGCGGCTGTGTCCCATCTCATTGAAGAAGGAAAAGACAAAGAAATTCTCTCTTACATGGAAATGGGCAGGGAAGGCATGCGGAGCTACCGCCAGGCTCTCACGCAGATCCAGCAAAAAGAGCACCTCAACGAAAGAGAAACGGCGGCGCTTACGGCGATGGTCTGCGGCGGGCGCCCTCTGTAAAGGGAATCTTTGTATTTCTCAGGCACCGGATGGGTTAGAGACGATATCCGTCGTGACCGTGGTTTATGGACATGCGTCATGAGAACGGGACGCATGGTGCCAAACGCACGGTGCAGAGGGGTGGAATTTTTTTATAGTCTTGGCGCCGGACTGGCTTCTCCCATGGATCCCGTATCAGGAATAGGAGTCCATTGCTTTATATCCGGGGAGGCGTCTTTGGACATTTTTCCATTTCCGCCGATATCTCTGGATATTTCATGACAGAAAGGAGGCCGCTATGCCGCTCTACCGCTACAAGGCCTGCCGGGAAGGAATGTCCCCTGTCCGGGGCCAGGTGAGCGCCTCTTCTCCTGAAGAAGCGATAGCCCAGCTCCGGGCGAAGGGACTCTTCGTGACAGCGCTCCGAAAAGAAGGCATGTCGCTTTTCAAGGCCCATCCCTTCCAGAAAAGTCTCCGCCTTTCCCGGTTCTGCCGCACCTGGTCCTCCCTCCTTTCAGCAGGACTGCCCCTCATGGAAACGCTCTCCCTCATGGAGTCCCAGGAAGGACGGCAGGGCGGCGCTATCCTCTCCCGCGTAGCCGCCGGGATTGAGACAGGCCAGTCAATGACATCCTCCTTCCGGGGAAGCGGAGAATTTCCCCTTTTCTTCCTGGCCATGCTCTCTGTGGGAGAACGGAGCGGGACCCTGCCGGAACAACTTCTCACGCTGTCAAGCTATTATGAGAAAGAACAGAAACTGCGGCAGAACCTGCGGAATGCCGCGGCCTACCCGGTTTTTCTGCTGTGCGCCTCCCTCCTTGTGTGCGCCGCTGTTCTCACGGTGATTCTTCCCGCCTTCGCCAGGCTCTTTGCCAATCTGGGCATGGCTCTGCCCGTGCCGGCAAAGGCCGCTCTCGAAGCAGGGCTTTTCCTCCGTCATGCCGGGCCGTGGCTTCTGGCGGCGGCGCTGGCAGGAGGACTCTTTCTATCCCTGCGGCGGCGCAGCGAAAAAGGGCGCCTCCAGATCGACCGGTTTCTGCTTCGTCCATTTTTTCTCCGCCGTCTCGTGCTGATCCGTTTCTGCCGCGCCATGGCAGCCCTCCTCCAGAGCGGCAGTCCCCTTTCGGACGCTCTCGAAAGCGCCGCCGCCGTCATGGGCAACCGCAGCGCCGCCGCTTCCGCGCTGGATGTGGCCGCCGCCGTCCGGCAGGGCGGATCCTTCCCAGACGCGCTGGAGAGATCACCCTTCTCCATGCCGCTTCTCTCCCGCATGGCCCGGGCCGGTATGGAAAGCGGGAAACTGCCGGAATTTCTTCTCCGTACGGCGTCCCTCCTCACGGAAGAAGAAGAAAGGGCGCTCGCCCGCTTCCAGGCGGCAGCGGGACCGGTCCTCATCACCATAGCGGGACTCTTCACGGCGGCGATCGTCCTGTCAGTGATGCTCCCCCTCTTTTCCGCGGTAAGCGGCGGCCTTCCTTGACAGAAATAACGGCGCTTATTATAGTAAAATACAGTGTTCCAAGAAAAGAAACTTCGCCAGGTTTCACCGTTTATTTGCAAGGGAGGAGGCAGCCATGATCAAGGCATACAAGCATGATGAAAATCATGTACTCTGTGAAATCGATCCGGAAATCGCGGAAAAGGGGTCCTGGATCAACTGTTCCGCCCCGACCGATGAAGAACTGCGGTACCTGACCCGCCTCTCAGGGATTCCCACCAATGTGCTCCAGACCGCCCTCGACCGGGAAGAACGGTCTCACGTCGAACTGGAAGACGATTACATTTTCGTCGTCGTCAATACGCCAATCGTTCTCGAACAGGATGAATACGACGCCCTCCCGCTGGGCATCTTCATGACCCGCCAGTTCTTCATTACAGTCTGTCTCGAAGACAGCGCGGTGATCCATAAATTCCTGAACAATACGTCCATTTCCTTCCACACCTACAAAAAGACGCGCTTCCTTTTCCAGATTCTCTCCACCGCCTCCTCTTCCTTCCTGTACTTCCTGCAGCAGATCTACAAGAAAACAGACAGCATTGAAGACCAGGTGCGGAAATCCCTCCAGAATAAGGAACTCTTCCGTATGTTGGAACTGCAGAAATCTCTGACCTACTTCAATTTCGCCCTTCACGCCAATGAAAACGTGATGGAACGCCTTCTCCGCCTCCGGACGAGCACCATGAACCCGCTCCTCAAAATGTATGAAGAAGACGAAGACCTTCTGGAAGACGTGATCATCGAAAATAAGCAGGCCCTGGAAATGGTGGAAATCTACACGAACATTCTGATGTCCATGATGGAATCATTCTCGTCGATCATCTCCAACCGCCTCTCCCAGATCATGAAATTCCTCACGTCCATGACCATTCTTCTGGCGGTGCCCACCTTGATCTACAGCTTGTGGGGCGTCAATGTTCCCGTTCCTATGGCGGAGGATTCCCTTGGCTTCTGGGACCTCACCATGGCAGGAATCATCATTACCATCGTCGTAGCCTACCTTCTGTGGAAAAAAGATATGCTCTGAGAGACATAGAGAAATACCGCTCAGCAGGCGGTGTTTTTTTATGGAAAAAAGAAGGGATGGCGGGCGGAACCCGAAACGGCTCTTAGATTCTCCTGCCCATCCCGAATTGTAAGAGAAATCTCTCTTTTCTCCTTTCCATAGCGCCATCCCATATGCTATAGTACAAAGAGAAGCAAAGGAGGGAAACCATATGATAGAATGGCTGCGCGCCGTGTGGATGAACAAATGGGGATTCGTCAACGCGGGAATGGCTCTGGCATTGCTTGGACTGGTTTGGCGGAAAAGGGGAGAGACTACAATGAAACATGATATTCTTGAAAAATTTCTGATTCTCCGGCTGGCGCTGGCGGTCGTGCTGGTGGTACTCTCAGCGGCGCATCTCACGTACCATCTGTATCTGTCAGGGAAGGAAAAATGATGGGGCAGTCGAAATTTGAAGGGAGTGTCATCATTTACATCGCCTATGTGCTCCTATTCCTCATTCTGGTGCCCCTCACCTTCGGCATCCTCTATCCGTGGATCGCCGCGTCCTTCCAGCGGTGGATCTGCGAAAATACAGTGATCGACGGCAGGCGCCTTTCCTTCGACGGCAGCGGCACCCAGCTCTTCGGCAATTACATCAAATGGCTCATCTTCACCTTCATCACCTTCGGCATCTACGGCTTCTGGCTCTTCAACAAGATGACCAATTGGCGGGTGAAGCATACCCATTTCGCGGACGGCATGTAATGCATAGGGCCGCCGCGCCGGGAAATGGGAGAGACTCCAGAAATGGGGTCTTTTTTTGTGGGAAAATGGTATTAGGATTTCTTTATGCTTTTATATATAATGAAATATATTGGCATTCTCCCATGCCGGCAGGCAGGATCTGTTTTTTGAGGTGACCCTATGCATACCTATCATTTGCTTGAAATTCTGGCCATCGGTTTCGGCATGGCTCTTCTTCTGGGATATCTCGCGCAGCGGGCGCGGCTGTCGCCGATCGTGGGGTATCTGGCGGCGGGCTTTTTGATTGGGCCGCTCACGCCGGGCTTTGTGGCGGACGCGGATCTGGCGAATAATCTGGCCGAGGCGGGGATTATTCTGCTCATGTTCGGCGTGGGTCTCCATTTCCATACAGAGGATCTGATGGAGTCGGCGTCCATCGCGATTCCCGGGGCGGCGCTGCAGGCTCTGGCGGCGACGGTCCTTGGAATGCTTGCGGCTCTGGCGCTTGGGTATTCTCTCACGGAAGGGCTTTTCCTCGGTCTCGGGCTGTCTGTGGCGAGTACGGTCGTGCTTCTCCGGACGCTTACCGACGCGGGGCGGCTGGAGAGTCACGCCGGGACGGTCGCCGTGGGATGGCTCGTGGTGGAGGATATTTTCACGGTGCTCATGCTGGTGCTTCTGCCGGCGCTGGGGCCGGTCCTGACAGGCGGGGCGGATTTTTCTGTGCCGGCGCTTCTCTGGGCCATCGCCATGGCAGCGGGAAAGCTCCTCATTCTGTGGGTGCTGGTCATGACCGCGGGAAGCCGGGCCATGCCGTGGGTCTTAAAGCAGATCGCCCGGACCCGTTCCCATGAGCTTTTCACGCTCACTGTGCTGTCCGCGGCGTTTCTCACGGCCCTTGCGGCGGCGTATATTTTTGACGCGTCCTTCGCTCTCGGCGCTTTTCTCGGCGGCATGGTGGTGGGCAAGAGCCAGGTGAGCCACCAGGCCGGGGCAGAACTCATTCCTCTCAGGGACGCTTTCTCTGTGCTTTTCTTCCTGTCGGTGGGCATGCTTTTTGATCCGGTGTTTCTCATGGAAAGTCCGGCCATCGCGGCAGCGTCACTTGCGATTGTGCTGCTGGCGAAACCGCTCGTCACAGTCTTCATTGTGGCGCTTCTCGGCGGGGAGGGGGATACCGCTTTCACTGTGGCGGCAGGGCTGGCGCAGGTGGGGGAATTTTCTTTCATCCTCGCCCAGACAG
>CAUBUJ010000025.1 GCA_958439155.1 uncultured Veillonellaceae bacterium | reverse complement strand
GAAAAGAACCATTCAATGATTTCACAAGGAGGTCCCTATGGCTGCCATCGCCGGCATCACCCTTGCCATCTTTATCGTCCCCTTTCTGATCGCCGCTGCGGTGATTCTTCTCCTGGTCAAATTCATCGGCTGCGCTATCGCTCCTTTTCTGGGCAATATCGTCCTGGGCGGCGCGCTCTACCTGTTCCTCGATGCCTTCCACATCGTCACCCTGGACTGGAGCTTTTTCGATGCAGTGGTGGTCGCCGTCTTCGGCGTGCCCGGCACCATTTTCCTCGCCATCTGGTCTGTTCTGTAGCCGTTTTCTATTGACACTCCCGCCCCTATCTGATAAACTATATAAGCTGTTCATTTTACAAATTTCATACATAGAACAGTCATTACATCAGAGAGGTGATTTTCAACATGGCAACAAACAGAAATCCCCGTTTTAAGGCATGCAGACGTTTCGGCGTAAATCTTTACGGCCATTCGAAAGCGTTAAAACGGCAGCAGGCTGACGCCCGTCCGAAGAAGCAGTCTGAATACGGCGCGCAGCTCGCAGAAAAGCAGAAAGTGAAAGCGATGTACAACGTCCTTGAAAGACAGTTCTACCGCTATTACTATAAAGCAAACCGCATGCCCGGCGTTACCGGTGCCAACCTGCTGTTCCTTCTGGAAACCCGGCTGGACAACCTGGTATACCGTGCAGGTTTTGCACGCTCCATCCGTCAGGCTCGTCAGATGGTCAACCACGGCCTCATCAACGTTGACGGCAAGCGCGTAGACATTCCGTCCTATCCGGTTCATCCCGGCCAGGTGGTTTCTCTCCGTGAAGCATACAGATCCAACGATATGTTCAAGCAGACCTTCCAGGAACTGAAGACTTTCGATCTTCCTTACATCGAAAAATCTTTCGACAACTGGTCCGCAACCCTCACCCGTATGCCCCTCCGGGAAGAACTCCCCTACAAGGACGAAGTCAACGAAACCTATATCGTCGAACTCTATTCCAAGTAAAATTTGGGATTTCCCAGTTTTACTCAAAAAGAAAAGCCCGCAAGGGCTTTTTTTGTGCGCTCATGACAGAAAGGAGAAGGAGATCCATGTAGAGGGATTCTCCCCTTTTCCATGCTACAAGATTCCCTTCGCCCAAAGGTAAAGCAGTGGGTACTCAATGAAGAGGAAAAACAAAGTGGTCGTAAAGAAGGAGGACTCTGCTACATCCACATTGAGCCGGTACAGCTGGGCCGTGGCCACAGAGAAGATCGCTGTAGGCGCCGCGGCGGCGAGCACCACCGAGACGAGCATGGCCCGGTCAGAGAGGAAGCAGAGCGACATTCCGTAGAGGGCAAGCGGAATCAGAATAAATTTCACTGGAAAAATCGGCCACAGCCGCAGGGCGTAGCGCTTCATTCCTTTCAGATTCAGGTCATAGCCTACAGGGACCATGCCAAGCCAGGCATTCAAATGGATGAGCGCCGTAAAAAGTGGAGAAAGCGCTGCCGGCCTTTCCGCTCCGGCAGCGCCCAGAAGGAGCCCGGCGAAAAGGCCCAGCACCGGGAGCTGGTTGACAGTAAAAAGCATTTCCCAGAGAGAGACTCCCTGCGTGGAGGAGCGGCCCTCTTGTTTCCACTGGTCATAATAATACTGTCCAAGGGGGAAGGCCACGAGAGCAATCGGCAGAATCTGAGGCACTGCGACGAGCTGGATATAAGCGAATCCTTCTGCCCCATAGAGGGAAAATGCCGCAAGGCCTGAGACGGTGCCGATATTTCCGAGCATCATGGAAACGATGTAGCTCCCCTGCTCCCTTGGATCGGAAAAGCGGCGCCGGTCCAGGAGAAATCCCACCGCCATGGGAATAAGGCAGATCGGAAAAATCGACAGAGGCAGCCACAGCATCTGGGCGCTCACCTGGACGGACCAGAAAGAAACCACAGAGAGCGCGGTCAGTACGGCCGCCACATTGACCCGGATCATGAGCCGCAACCAGGCCCTGTCCATGCCATGCTTCCGGAGCCACATCCCCGCCGCGAGCGGAAGGAGCGTATCCATAAATACGATCAGAAACCGTGAGAGCTCATCCATTTTCTTTCCTTCTTTCCAGGATTCATTACGGCCCTATCATAGCACGGTCCCCCATGCGCCGCCACAGCGGGAAAAATTTCCTTTGCTTTCCCTTCCTGCTTTAGTATAATAATATTAACATCATTTGATTCACACAAGGAGGGACCCTGATGAAAAAGAAACTCTTCGTGCTCACTCTCGCAGCCGCGCTTATGACCACCGCCGCTGCCCGCGCGGACTGGACCAGCGGCACAGAAAGCCGGTTCTACACCGAAGGCGGATCCAGCGCCGCCCGGATCGCTCTCACGGCGCAGCAGAATCTGAAGACCGCCATTTCCACTGCTGACGGCACGGCGGAATTTTATTTTCAGTACGGCAATACTGCCGATGAAGACGCCTTCGCCTTGAAGCTTCCTGCTTACATTCAGAATGGGGCTGTGAAAAGCGCTCTCGTCTCGGTGACTCCCATTGTAGACACGGGAAATGGGCGCCGCTTCTACCTGCTGAATACAGGTGCCCCAGGAGGATGCCTCCTCGTCTCGTACAGCAAGGGAAAGTACCAGACCGCTTTTGACGCGTCCTCTGTAGAAGGTACCTACGAGAAAGCGTCCATTGAAGTCCAGAAAAAACAGCTCATTCTCCATCTGACAGACAACGCAGGGAAACAGACCTCCCATATCCTCACCTACGACAAGAAAAGCAATGTTTTCACCGCGGAAGACCCGCTGGTGAGCACGGAAACCAAAGCGTAAACATTACGCAAAAAGTAAAAGAGACATGCCTTGTATGACATGTCTCTTTTGTTTTGTCTTATCATCGATCAGCGGTAAAGCCCCATCGCATGGATGGCCGCTTCATAGGTCTTGTGCGCGGTTTCATGCGCTTTTTCCCGACCTTCGTCGAGGATCTGGTCCAGCTCGGGGCTGCCCATGAGTTCTTTGTACCGGGAGAGGATCGGCGCCATTTCTCCTGCTACCAGATCAGCTACATCTTTCTTGAATACGCCGTAGCCCTGGCCTTCGTACATGTTTTCAATTTCGTCGAAAGTCTTGCCGGAAATCGCGGCGTGGATGCTCATCAGGTTGGATACGCCCGGCTGGTTTTCCTTGTCGTAGTGGACATGACCGAGAGAATCAGTGACGGCCCGCTTGATTTTCTTTACGATCACATCCGGTTCATCCATCATGTGGATGGTGGCCATTTCGTTGTCATCGGACTTGCTCATTTTGCTGGTCGGATCCTGGAGGCTCATGACGCGGGCGCCGCCTTTGGGGGAGAACATCTTCGGCAGGGTGAATACTTCGCCGTACTTCCGGTTGAACCGTTCCGCCAGAGTCCTGGTGATTTCCATATGCTGCCGCTGGTCTTCACCGACCGGGACGAGGGTCGCCTGGTAGAGGAGGATATCTGCTGCCATGAGGGGCGGATAGGTCATGAGGCCCATGGGAATAAACCCTTCCTTGGCTTCTTCTTTCTTTGCCTTCGATTTGTACTGTGTCATCCGTTCCATTTCCCCTACGTAGGCGGTGCAGATCATCATCCAGCCGAGCTGGGCGTGTTCCGGCACTTCCGACTGGACGAAAATGGTGGCTTTCTTCGGATCGAGGCCGGCCGCGATATAGAGGGCTGCCAGATTTCTGGTGCGTGCATGGAGGAGCTTTGGATCCTGCGGCACGGTGACAGCGTGTTCATTGACGATGCAGTAGTAGCATGTGGCGGTATCCTGGAATCCGATGAAATTTTTCAGCGCTCCCAGGTAATTGCCGAGAGTGAGATCGCCGCTCGGCTGAATTCCAGAAAATATAGTTTCCATAATGGGCCTCCTTACGGGCAGGAAACGCTGACCTTCCAATACAGAGGGTCAGCGTTTTTATTGAATTATTCTACAGTCACAGATTTCGCGAGATTTCTCGGCTTGTCCACGTCATTGCCTCTCTTGATGCCTGTATAGTAGGCAAGAAGCTGCATGGGGATGACCGAGAGAATGGGAGCGATGAATTCATCCACTCTCGGGATGCGTACCGTCTCCGTGGTATACCGCGGCAGTTCGGTATCGTCTGCGTAGCCGATGCCGATCACTTCAGCGCCGCGGCTCTTCACTTCCTGGATATTGCTGTACATTTTGGACGCGATCTCATCCTGGGTGACCACAGCGATGACCGGCGTCTCCGGTGTAATGAGAGCCAGCGTCCCGTGTTTCAGTTCGCCGCCGGCATAGGCTTCCGCGTGGATATAGGAAATTTCCTTCAGCTTCAGCGCCCCTTCCATAGCGATGGCGTAGTCGATGGAGCGGCCCAGGTAGAAAATATCTTCCGCGTTTTTCAGCTTGTCCGCGAAGGCTGCCATATGTTCTTTTTCTTTCAGCACTTCTTCAATGTCGGAGGGGAGCTTCTGGAGCGCTTCTGTAATGCGGGCCACTTCTTCTTTCGCTGCAGTCCCCTTCACCTGTCCCATATAAAGGGAAAGCATGAGGAGCGCCACCAGCTGGGTCGTATAGGCCTTCGTGGAGGCTACGGCGATTTCCGGACCGGCCAGGGTGTAAATGGTGTAGTCCGCTTCCCGGGCGATGGAAGAGCCGATGGAATTGGTCACAGCCACGCTCTGCGCGCCAAGGCGCCGCGCTTCTTTGAGGGCCGCCAGGGTATCGATGGTCTCGCCGGACTGGCTCACTACGATGGCCAGGGTCCGCTCGGTGGTGAGGGGATGGCTGTAGCGGTATTCCGACGCGATTTCCACAGAGACCGGAATCTTCACGAACCGTTCAATGTAGTGCTTTGCCACGAGCCCTGCATGGTAGGCCGTACCGCAGGCCGTGATGAGCACATTGTCAAATTTGGAGAGATCAGCCTTGGTCCAGTTCAGGTTGTCAAAGAGGACGGAGCCGTCTTTTCCGAGATGAATCTGCACGGTATCCCGCACCGCTTTGGGCTGTTCATAAATTTCTTTCAGCATGAAATGGGGATAGCCCCCTTTTTCCGCCGCTTCCGCGCTCCAGGTCACTTCCTGGATCTTCTTGGAAATGGGCAGACCTTCCGCGTCATACACGGTGACACTGTCCTTCTTCACTACCGCCAGTTCCCCGTCGTCGAGGACGTAGATCCGGCGGGTCCTGGTGATGACAGCCGGAATATCGGAGGCGATGAAGTTTTCCCCATTGCCGAGGCCGATGATGAGAGGATTGTCTTTCTTCGTGCAGATGATGGTATCCGGATCATCCCGGTCCAGGAAGAGAAGGGTGTAGGTACCGGTGATGCGCTTCAGCACTTTCCGTACGGTAGAAAGGAAATCGCCGTCGTCCAGTTCTTCCGCCAGATGGGCCACCACTTCCGAGTCGGTTTCCGATTTGAATACATGGCCTTTGGCGATCAGTTCCCGCTTCAGTTCCATGTAGTTTTCAATGATGCCGTTGTGGACGATGACGAAATGATTGTGGCAGTCCCCGTGGGGATGGGCATTGTTGTCCGACGGCTGGCCATGGGTGGCCCAGCGGGTATGGCCGATGCCGATATGGCCGGAGAGGGGATGCTTCTTCAATTCTTCAATGAGATTGGTGAGGCGTCCCTTCTTCTTTTCGATTTTGATTTCTCCATTTTCATAAATGGCGATGCCTGCGGAATCATACCCGCGGTATTCGAGACGGCGGAGTCCGTCAATCAAAAAATCCGAGGCCTCTCCATTTCCTACATAGCCTACAATACCGCACATACTGTTTCCTCCTTCAAATTTGCTCTTACTCTTTTTGTTCTTACGCTTTGTCAGGGAACGGTCAGCCTCTGTGGCAGGGCCGCCGTTCTCTTATTATTCCATAGCGCGGCACCGGGAGGGCCGCTTCATGAATTCTTTACACAGTAACATATACTTGTTTATTATAACACATGCGCGGAATGGGGAAAATGAAACGTCTGTGAAACACTTTTCTCCGCTCCGCGCATCGTCTTTGATACTTTGTGAAATTGTCAAACCAGCTTAGAAACTCTGGAGCACATCGGTCATACCGGCGCCGCCAATCTGGGAAAGCCCTGCCACGGCAGCTGCCATTCCGAGAAGGAAAAGGCACAGCACGAAGACCGCCCCGAGAACGGCGGGTATGCAGGCGGTGCCGATGGCGCGGCTTGTAGAGAATCCGTAATTCTCGCTGATGGCCAGCACGTCGAGAATAAAGCTCCATACCACCACCGCCGTTCCCAGAAGGCTTTCCAGAAAGGTCAGGCCAAAGAGGGAAAGAACGCCGCCGAATACGGTAAACCCATAGGGAAGGCTCGCCGCGAGAAATCCTGCGGTAATGCCTCTGGCGCTCCCCCGGCCGCCCATGAAGCCCGCGCAGTAGTCGATCACCGCGCTGTGGAGCACGAGGGACAGTCCGAATCCGCAGAGGCAGAACAGAAGCCTCGTAAGGATGCCCGGTCCTTCAATCAAGGTGGTAAAGGAAGTCATCACGATGACGAAGAGCCAGAGGATTGCTGCCTGTCCCAATTTTTCTCCCTTGGTGATGGTCCGCATGGCCAGGCGCGGTCTTGTAATGAGCTGATAAACCAGATCAAGAAAATAATTCATACCAATCTCCCTATCTTACCGGAGGGCCGGATCGTTCTGCCCTAAGAAATGGTCTGCCGCGCCGGATGCCGCTTCCGCTCCGAAACGGCGCGCCTGCGCTGTGAGAAGGCTCAGCAGAGGCGCGCCCTCCCTGTAGCTCTTCGTCGGGATATGCCCTTCCCCAAAGCCGGCGGCATTGCCTGCGTAATCGAGGGCGTCATAATAATTGCCCACCGCGTCGATGAGACCCGCGTCGAGAGCCTGCCGCCCAGTGAAGACCCGCCCGTCAGCAAGGCTCCGCACCTTCGCTTCATCCATATGGCGGCCGTCCGCCACGGTATGCACGAACTGTCCGTAAATATCATCGACCATCTTCTGGAGAAGAGCCCGTTCTTCATCGGTCATGGGGCGGGACCAGGAAAGAATATCCTTGTGAGCGCCGCTCTTGATTTTGTCATTGCGGATGCCCAGCTTGTTCATCAGTTCTTCTATATTGTTGTAGTCAATGTAGACGCCGATGCTTCCTGTCATGGAGGCGGGGCTGGCGAAAAGATAATTGCCCCGGCTGGCGATCCAGTACCCGGCGGAAGCGCACATATCACCCATGGAAATCACCACAGGCTTGCCGCTGCTCCGGAGCTTGTCCACTTCCTCGGCGATTTCCTGCGCCGCCGCTGCCGATCCGCCCGGCGTATTGAGGCGGATCAGCACCGCTTTTGCTTTCGGATCATTTCTTGCCTGGCGGAGCTCCCGCATGACGCTCTCGCTGGCCGTACCCTGTCCCTGCTCAAGGAAACTGCCGCTGCCTTCCCCGCCGTAAATGGTGCCGTCCACACGGATCACCGCCACATAGCCCCGGCTTCCCTGGGCCGCTTCTTCCTGCCATCCGCCGTGAAACGCCTCTGCTGCCGCGGCGATCACGATCAGCACCGCCGCCGCGATGACCCACAGTTGTTTCTTTGTATATCTGATCATTCCCTGTCCTTTCTGAAAGGCCCTTCCCGGGCCGCTCTTGATGCTTGTATTATACTCGCATCGCGCAATACATTCATGTATTTTCTCTTCTGCATGCACATAGAAAAAGAACGCATACATTCTCCCCTGCCTTTTCAGAAAAATCTCGGTATAATAGGTACAGGCAGGTTTAGGCAGTCTTAAATCTGTCAAATCCAATCAGAAAGGATCCATCTATGAATTTACTCCAGCTTTGGAAAGATAAGCAGAAACCAAAAATCACTTCTTTTGTGGACCTGGTGAAATCCATCGGGCCGGGGCTCCTGGTCGCGGTGGGGTTCGTCGATCCAGGCAACTGGGCCTCCAATATTGCCGCCGGCTCCCAGTACGGGTACCAGCTCCTCTGGGTGGTAACCCTCTCGACGATCATGCTCATCATTCTCCAGCACAACGCGGCGCACCTGGGCATCGTCACAGGGAAATGCATTTCAGAAGCGGCCACCGCCTACATGCCGCGCCATGTGAAAAATGTCATCCTCACCACAGCCATGATGGCTGCCGTATCCACTGGCCTCGCGGAACTTCTGGGCGGCGCCATCGCCCTCCAGATGCTCTTCCACATCCCCATCAAGGCCGGTGCGGTGATCATGCTCCTTCTCACCCTCTACCTTCAGTTCAGCAAATCCTATAAACGGGTAGAAAAAATTATTATCTGCTTCGTCTCCATCATCGGCGCCGCGTTCATCGCGGAAATTTTCCTCATCCCTGTCGACTGGAAAGCCGCTTCTGCGGGATGGGTCATGCCGGTCATCCCCACAGGCGCCATGGCCATCATCATGAGCGTCCTCGGCGCGGTCATTATGCCGCACAATCTCTTCCTCCATTCGGAAGTCATCCAGGCCCAGGAAATACACCTGAAAGGAAAGGGTGAAATTGAAGAACGGCTCAAAACGGAATACGTAGATACTATCTTCTCCATGGGCGTGGGCTGGGCCATCAACAGCGCCATCATTTTCGTCGCTGCTACGGCCTTCTTCGCCAACGGCATCGAAGTGACCGACCTCGCTCAGGCAGGAACCCTTCTGACGCCGATGATCGGCTCCATGTCGGCCCTCCTTTTCGGCATCGCCCTTCTTTTCGCGGGCATCGCGTCGAGCCTTACCTCCTCCATGGCGGGCGGCGTCATCTTCGCAGGCATGCTCGGCGAGCCTTATGACTCCCAGGATAAACATACCCGCCTCGGCTCCATCCTCACCATGGTGCCGGCATGCATCATCATCCTTTTCATTGCCTCCCCTTTCGAAGGCCTCATCTATTCCCAGGTCTTCCTCAGCATGCAGCTGCCCATTACCATTTTCACCCAGATCTACCTCACCTCGTCCAAACGGGTCATGGGAAAGTACGCCAACAAAGGCTACACCCGGATCATGCTCTGGGTGATCGGCCTCATCGTGACCTATCTCAATATACTTCTCCTCATGCAGGCCTTCTCTGGAGAATAAAGGAAACATTCAAAAACGGCTCAAGGACATCCCTGAGCCGTTTTTTATTGGCAAAATCTCCCTATCCGCCGAAAGTGAATAAAGGGCCGACAGCGTCCAGCAGCCAGCTGCTAGTTACTAGTTATTAGTTGCTAGTCGCTAACAGCTAACAGCTAATTGCTAATTGCTAATTGCTAATCGCTAATTGCTGAATACCATCTGCACCAGCACCATGTAGCAGATCGTCCCTGCCGCCATGGAGAGCATCATATTCCGCTTCCACAGATGGAGCCCTGCGGTGACGGCGATGGCGATGCTCTCCGGCGCGCCGCGGCTCCCTGTGGTGAAAGACACATCCTTCAGGCAGTACACCACGAGGAGGGCAAAAATCGCCGCTGGAAGAGCCCGCCCGAGATAGCGCACATACCCAGGAAGCGCCTTCCCCGGGCGGAAGAGGAGAAACGGCGTAAACCGCGTCGCCATCGTGGCCAGAGCGCAGATGGCGATCGTCGCCGCCTGCTGCCATAGAGGCATCTCTGTCATTCGTACTCCCCTCTCTTTCCAATCCATTTCCGAAACACTGTGAGAACAAAAAGGATCCCCAAAAGGGCAGGCACCATGAAAGAATCCGCCCCAAAAATCGCAAGCGACGCTCCGGATACGGCGATCCCTGTCACCGCAGTGGCCGCCGATTTCTCCTTCAGCAGCTGCTCCAAAAAGATCACCACAAACATGGTGGTCATCACGAAGGACATCCCCTTCATAGGAAATTCCGAGAGAAGCGTGCCCGCGATACCGCCCATAAGGGCGCCGCTCACCCAGTACACATAGTCGAGAAAACTCACCCAGAAATAAAACCAGCCCCGGTCCACATCGCGGGGAACGGTGGCGGTGTAGTTCAAGGCGAAAGTCTCATCACACATCCAGAAAATAAGGAAAGGCTTCTTCCATCCCGTGCCCTCATATTTTTCCATCATGGAAAGGCCGTAAAAAAGATGCCGCGCCTGCACCACGAGAGCCACAAGCGCTGTCTGGACCGGCGCGAAAGGAGAGAGCAGCATGGATACCGTAATGAATTCGAGGGACCCTCCGAAAATGATCATGGCCATCATCATGGGGTACCAGAAAGGAAATCCTGCGGAATGCATATAGAGCCCATAGCCAGCCCCTACAAACCAGAAGCCCGCGAAAATCGGAAGCGTATAAGGGAGCGCCTCCCCAAAAGCGCGGCGCGCCCCGCCTGTATGCGTCATGCCTCCTCCTTCCTATGCTCCTCTGCCGCGACCCCTTTCTTCACCTGATGGAGCACCACCTGCGGGAAAGGAATGTCGATCCCTGCCTGATCCAGCGCCTGTTTTACCGCGATATACAAATCATTCATAGCATTGAAATAATCTGCCCTTGCCACTTCCGCTCGGGCATAGATGATAACCGCCGAATCCCCCAGATCTTTGACGTAAATGGAAACACTCTCCTTACGCAGCACATGGGGATTTTCCGTAAAGACACGCTGCAGGAGCGCGACACACGAAGGCAGATCCGTATCATAGCCTACGCCGAGATTCATCTCCACATTTCTCGTATCCATGGTGGTATAATTGACGATCACGCTGGACGTGAGCGTCACATTGGGGATGACCACCACCTGGTTGCCGGTGGTCTTCATTTCCGTCGACATAATGCGGATATTGGAAACGGTCCCGCTATTGCCCGCCGCCGTGATGTAGTCCCCTACGCGGAAAGGCTTGAAAATGAGAATGAAAATCCCTGACGCCACATTGCCGAACTGGTCCTTCATGGCAAGACCGATGCCAAGCCCGATACCGCCGAGCGCCGCCGAAAGGGTCGTCGTCGATACCCCCGCCGTCCCCAGCGCGGTGATGCCCACGATAATGAGAGAGAGGAAATAGACGATCTCCGTCACAAAGGTCACCGCCGAATCCTCCACGGTGCTCCTGGTAAGCATATTCCGCACCACCCGGCGGATCCAACGGCAGAGTATGTAGCCAATGAAAGCGATCACAAGCGCCTGGACGATATCCACTCCTCTTGTCATAGCCAGATCCATCAAATGGTTCCAAAGCCTCTCCGTCCAGTCTACAGGTTTCCCGACGATATCCGCCGCCTGCTCTCCCATAGAAATTCCCCCTTCCGGCGCTATGTTAAAAAATGATCCATATCTGCTGTGAAATACATATATTGTAGCAAATGGGACGCCCCGCCTCAAGGGAAAAACAGACTGCGGTTTCCGGATGGTGCTTCATTGGCGCGGAGTCCGGGGTCTGAAGTCTTAAGAGAAAAGCGGAAGGGCCTTTTGTATGCGGCTTCGCCGCTGATGCAAGCTTTCAGCTGTCAGCCATCAGCTTTCAGCCGTCAGCTCTCATCGAAAACAGGAAGGCTCCCTTCAATGTACAAGTCGAGATGGGCGTCATCTCGAAGAATGCGTCTACCGAGGTACACTGCCAATAAACGAAATCACCACACCTGAGACTTCGCTTCATGCCTGCAAACGATAAAATCCCATTCATCTCCCCGGCCATTCGCAGTCCGGCCGGCGCCTGAGGAATAACGATATTTTTATATCGTTATTCCTCAGGCGCTACTTTACTAGTCTTTGGCAACTGCGCCCCGACTATTTAAAAATTTCTTCCGCTTCCCTCTTCAGACTTCAGACCTCAGACTTCAGACCCCGCTGCCAATGAAGCACTTCCGGTCCCCTCTGTACATGACAGCCAGCCCCCCAGCCCGTTCGGCGACTGAGAACTACCAAAATTTCCGCCGCAGGCGGCACCATCCCTCTGCACCTTGCGCTCTGCTCTCTGCGCCCCGCTCCCATGACGCAGAAACTCCAAGTGCACCTCCTGTCTCAAACTTCCGCGCATCAAGAAAAGCCGCTCCATCATGCCGGAGCGGCTTTCTTTATACTCACATTACACAAGCTTGCTGAAATCACCCCACGCCTGGAAGAGGGCGAGCACGGCGAGGAGGGTGGACACGCGGTTGTCCCGGACCGCTTCTTCCTTGTCCATGACCATGACCTGGTCGAGATAAGCGTTCACCGGATCGGTGAGCGTACGGAGAGCGGGAAGGGCTTTCGCGTATTCATAAGCGGCATAGGCGTCTTTCACTTCTTTTTCTGCCGCTTCCGCCGCTTTCCAGAGATTCTTTTCCGCGTCTTCCTTGAAGAGGGCCGGATCCACCGCGGCGCCGGTCTTGCCTTTTGTAATATTGGCGAGACGGGTCACTGCCTGACGGAGATCCGCTTCTTCCTTCACGGCGCTTTCTTTCATGCTCTGCGCCTTCTGGAAAATGGCGTATACATCGTCGACCGGTCCGGAGAGAACCGCGTCGATGATATCGTAGTCCACGCCCTGGTCGAGGAGGATCGCCCGGATGCGCTGGCGGAAGAATTCCTCGATCTGACCGGATACTTTCGCCTTCGCCTCGTCCGAGCCGGGGAGCAGGGCGAGAGCCGCCGCGATGCCCCGGCGCACGTCCCAGTGGATCTTCCCGTCGGTCAGAATATTTACCGCGCCGATGGTCTGGCGGCGGAGAGCGAACGGATCCTGGGAACCGGTCGGGATGAGGCCCCGCAGGAAGGTCGCTGCCAGATTATCTAACTTATCCGCCAGCGACAGCGCCCGGCCGATGGATTCCTTCGGGAGGATATCCCCGGCAAAGCGCGGCATGTACTGCTCAAAAATAGCCTGCGCCACGTCCGGCTTTTCCCCGTCGAGGAGGGCGTATTCTTTGCCCATTTCCCCCTGGAGCTCGGTGAATTCCGTCACCATGCCTGTAGCCAGATCCGACTTGGAGAGGTACGCCGCCCGGTCCGCGTCAGCCATTTCCGCTTCCGTAAAGCCCCAGTCCCGGCCGATCGCGGCGGTGAGCTTCTGGAGACGGCCTGCCTTGTCGTACATGCTGCCCATGTCTTCCTGGTAATTGATGCGCTTCAGATCTTCCCGGTGCGCTTCGAGGCTCTTCTTCCGGTCATTGTCGAAGAAGAATTTCGCGTCGTCCAGGCGGGCCCGGAGCACGCGCTCATTGCCGACCTGCACATTTTCGAGGGCCTTCGTACCGCCGTTTCTCACGGTGATGAAGTAAGGCATGAGGCTGCCGTCTTCGTTGTGCACCGGATAGTACCGCTGATGATCCCGCATGGGCGTCACCACCGCCGGCACAGGGAGCTTCAGGAAATCTTCATCAATGCGGCCGGTGAGAGCCGTCGGGTATTCTACGATGTAATTGATTTCTTCGAGCAGATCCCCATTGTGCCAGACCTTGCCGCCGAGCTTTTCCGCTTCCGCCAGAATTCCCTTGCGGATCATTTCCCGCCGCTCGTCCTGGTCGACGATGACGAAAGCTTTCCTCATGGTTTCCTTGTAGTCTGCGGGAGAAGCGATTTCCACATCCCCTTTGGAGAGGAAACGGTGACCCCGGCTCTTGCGGCCGCTCTGTACATGGGCGATTTCCAGGTGCACCACGTCCGTGCCGCAGAGAGCGGCGATCCACCGGATGGGGCGGATGAATTTCATTTCTTCCGCGCCCCAGCGCATGCTTCTCGGAAAAGACAGGCTGGTGATGATGTCTTTGTAGAGCGCGGGAAGAATCTCCGCGGCGGGCTTTCCGTGATTCACCACTTCTGCCCAGACGTAATTGCCTTCTTTTACGAGAGACGCCGGATCCACATGCTGGCCCCGGGCAAATCCCTGGGCGGCGCGGGTAGGATTGCCGTCCTTGTCAAAGGCTGCCTGGATGGAAGGGCCTCTCTTTTTGAGCGCCTCATCGTCCTGCTTCTCCGCGGCACCGGTTACGATCACCGCCATGCGGCGGGGCGTCGCGTAGACTGTCACCTTTTCAAAAGGAAGGCGCGCTTCCTTCAGCTTCGTTTCCGCCAGTTCCTTCAGCTGGGTCACCACGCCGGGCATAGCGCCGGCAGGCATTTCTTCCGTTCCGATTTCCAAAAGCAGATCCTGACTCATTCCGCGTCCCTCCCTTTCAGCATGGGGAATCCCAATTCTTTCCGTTTCTTCAGGTACGCTTTGGCGCACATTCTGGCGAGATTTCTCACGCGGCCGATATATTCCGTCCGTTCCGACAGGGAAATGGCGCCGCACGCGTCAAGAAGATTGAAGCTGTGGGAGCATTTCAGCACATAGTCATAGGCGGGAAGCACGTACCCTGCCTTGATGACCCGGGCCGCTTCTTTTTCATACATGTCGAAGAGTTTGAAAAGCATGTCGTGGTCAGAGAGATCATAGCTGTACACGGACTGTTCATATTCATTTTCATGCCAGATGTCGCCGTAAGTGACGCCGTCGGTCCAGACGAGATCGTATACATTGTCCTTTTCCTGGATGTACATGGCGATCCGTTCGAGGCCGTAAGTGATTTCCACCGCCACCGGATGCTCGTCAATGCCGCCGACCTGCTGGAAATAGGTGAACTGGGTGATTTCCATCCCGTCGAGCCACACTTCCCATCCGAGACCCCACGCGCCGAGGGTAGGCGACTCCCAGTTGTCTTCCACGAAGCGGATATCGTGCTCTTCCGGATCGATGCCCAGTTCTTTCAGGCTTTCCAGGTACGTCTCCTGAATATTGTCCGGCGACGGCTTCATAATGACCTGGAACTGGTGATGCTGGTAAAGACGGTTCGGATTGTCCCCGTACCGTCCGTCATCAGGGCGGCGGGACGGTTCCACATAGGCCACATTCCACGGCTCCGGTCCGAGCACGCGGAGGAATGTGGCAGGATTCATGGTGCCTGCCCCTTTTTCTACATCATAGGGCTGCTGCAGAATACAGCCCCGCTCCGACCAGAAGTTCTGGAGCTTCAAGATGATCTGCTGAAATGTCATAGCTGCCTCCTTGCAAAGGATGGGAAAATTCCCTGTGCCAATAAAAAAAGTCCCCATAACATCTGTTACAGGGACGAGCATAACCCGCGGTTCCACCCTTATTGGCGCCTTGGCGCCCTCTTTACTCCATATAGGGACTATAGCTCCGAAACGCCTTCCACGCGCCGCCAGGCTCGCACTCTCCCCGGCTCGCTTTCCTGCGTGTACTCCTTTTCTTCCTCGCTGTAAAACACATTGTAGCAGGGAAAATGGGAAATTGCAAATGAAAGCAAAAATACGGTCCCTGCGTCACAGCGGAAGGGCGCAAAGTACAGAGCGCAAAGCGCAGAGATGTGGTGCGCCGCCTTAGATCAAATGGGCGGCGAAATTTTATAAAAAGTCCTTCCCTTTCCCTCTTCAGACCCTGGCGGAATGATACACCACCGTCAGCCGCAATGTTTTGTACAGCGTCAGGGTGTCCTTCCATCCATGCTTTCCCTTTTGTCTTTTCGAGGTATCCCGTCACGTACTCGCT
>CAUBUJ010000024.1 GCA_958439155.1 uncultured Veillonellaceae bacterium | reverse complement strand
GCCGCGTCAGGATGCATGAAAGAATACACCCCGGCAACGCCGAAGAACACACTGGACAATACAAGCCACAACGAATGCATGTCCATCACCTTTCTATTTCATAAAAAATGATCTTTCTTGTCCATAGTATACGATACATTGGATATTTTGCAAAGAAAAAGGAATGGATCCTTCTCTCCATTCCCATAAAAGTCATTTTTCTTATTCTGTTATCCCGCACGCAGAGAGCGCCGCTGCCCGTCCTGTAGAAAAGGCCGCCTGCAGATTGTATCCCCCTGTGTAGGCATGGATATCCATGACCTCTCCTGCGAAATAAAGCCCTTTCACCAGTTTGGATTCCATAGTAGATGCGTTTATTTCCTTCACCGATACACCGCCGGCGGTCACGATCGCTTCCTCAATGGGACGGGTCCCTGTGAAATGGAGAGGCATGTGCTGGATGGCATAGCGCAGGTTCATCCGCTGGTGCTTCGTCAGGTCCGACGCGCAGAGATCTTTTGGAATATCAGACAAGCGGAGAATCACGTCAATCAGACGCTGCGGCATCAATTCCTGCAGGGCATTGCCCATCTGCTTCAAATGGAATTTGGACAGATCCCGGAGAAGCCGTTTGTCCAGCACTTCTTCAGAAAGCGCCGGCTTCAAGTTGATTTCCCCTGTCACTGTATGACCCTGGGAAAGCCAGAGAGAGACCTGGTCGCTCAGGTAGAGCACGATCGGGCCGGACACGCCGAAATGGGTGAAAAGCATCTCGCCAAACTGGGACGCTTTTCTCCGGCCGCCGCCGCTTACGGTGAGTGTCACATTTTTCAGAGAAAGCCCCTGCAGCCCTTTGCACCAGCTTTCCTTCGTGACAAGCGGTATGAGGGCAGGGCGGATTGGTTTCACTGTATGACCCAGGGTCTCTGCCATGCGGTATCCGTCGCCGGTGGACCCCGTGCGGGGATAGGATTTCCCGCCAGTGGTCACGATGACTGCGTCCGCCTGGTACGTGCCGAAAGAGGTCACCACCGCAGCGGCCGCGCCGTCTTTTGTGACAATTTCATGGACCGGTTCCGACAGATGCACCTCTGCCCCCGCTTCTTTCAGACGGTCCATGAAAAGATGGCGCACTTCCTGGGCGTCTTCGCTCTTTGGAAAGACCCGGCCGCCCCGTTCCACAATGGTTTCGAGCCCCCACGAATGGAGAAGCGACAGCAGATCTTCATTGGAAAATTTCTTGTACGCGCTGAAGAGAAATTTCCCATTCCCCGGTGTTTTTCCGATAAAATCCGCGATGGGCGCCGCGTTGGTCAGATTGCACCGCCCTTTCCCGGTGATGCCCATTTTAAGACCGACCCGGTCCATCTTTTCAAAAAGAAGGACATGCGCTCCCGCTTCCGCCGCGGTCACCGCTGCCAGCAACCCCGCCGCGCCGCCGCCGATGACGGCAATGGTTTTATTGATGGAGTTCATAGAGACGGCGCACCTCACTTTCTGTCAGCGCCCGGTACGTCCCTTTCGCCACGCCTTCCAGCGTCAGAAAGCTGTAAGACACACGTTTGAGCGCAAACACAGGATAATGGAAGGCCTCCATCATCCGGCGGATTTCCCGGTTCTTCCCTTCATGAAGTGTCATGGTAAGGTACGTCCTGTTCCGGGCGGCGTCATACTGGCGCACCGTGATCTCACAAGGAGCGGTCCGCCCGTCCGGGAGGGACACGCCCCGCGCCATTTTCGCGGCGAGCGCTTCTGAAAATTTCCCCCGTACCGTCACTTCATAGGTTTTCTTCACTTCATGACTGGGGTGGGTCAGAATGAAATCCAGTTCCCCGTCATTGGTGAGAAGGAGCAGTCCCTCGGAATGATAGTCGAGACGGCCCACAGGGAAAATGCGCTCTTTCACTTTTGGGAAGAAATCCAGCACTGTCCGGCGCCCCTGGGGATCGCGCACAGAGGAAATTGCCCGGTCAGGCTTGTTCAAAAGGAAGTACCGCAGCTTTTCCGGGCGGAGGCGCACCCCATCCACTTCCACCCGGTCTTTCGCCGGATCTGCTTCCGTCCCCAATTCTCTCACGACCTTCCCGTTCACCCGGACGAGGCCTTTTACAATCAGTTCTTCCGCTTTTCTCCGGGATGCTACCCCGGCGTGACTCAGTACTTTCTGCAGCCGTTCTTTCAAAATAATTCTCCTTCCGTAAGCCGTTTCGCCCATCTGTCGTGCAGCTCCTTCACGTCGCTGATGCCGGCGCACTGGAGGAACCGCTTCGTCGTGCCATACAAAATGGGCCGTCCCGGCACATCGAGCCGCCCCCGTTCTTCCACCAGGTCTTTCTCCATGAGAGACGATAGAATCCGCCCGGCCGATACGCCGCGAATCCGTTCAATTTCCGCCCGGGTCACCGGCTCTTTCCCGGCAATCACCGCAAGCGTCTCTATCGCTGCCGGCGACAGGGACGATTCCGCCCCGGCGGTTTCCCGGAGCCACCCATCGTATTCCTTTTTCGTCACGATCGCAATCCCCGCGCCTGTCTCATGAAGGGTAATGCCGGAAGACTCGGCGCTGTACTTTTTCTCCAGCACCGCCAGTGCTTCATCAATACGCCGGCTCTCCTCGTGCAGAAGCTGGCAAAGAACCTGCCGCTTCACCGGCGCGGCATGAATAAAAAGATACGCTTCCAGAGAAGCCGCCAGCCGGTCAATGCCCCGCATAAGCCCCTCCTTTCCTGTCCGCCGCAAGCCGCATCACAAGGCCTGCGGCCATTTCCTCAATTTCAACCATCCCGACGCGGATCAGTTCCAACAGCGCCGTAAGCGCCACCGCAAGAGCCATCCGGGAATGCTGGCGCCGGAAAAAATCCACCACTTTCCGCCAGTGGAAGTCCTCTAAAAAGCGGCACAGTTCTTCCCGCTTGTCATCAAAGGATACTTCTTCCGCTTCCACCACACCAGGCGCTTCCTCTTCCTTCTCATCAAAAACCGCCGCGAAAGCCGCTGTCAGCCGGGCCAGGGAAATGCGGCCGCTGTAGTAGGAAGCAGCCATTTCCTGCGGCGCCCGCCTGTGGTAAGGCGCCTCCCCGGCAAAGAGCGTTTCCAGCACCATCCGCATTTCCTTCATTTTTTTGAACTCTTCCAGAGACCGGGCCAGTTCCTGCCGCGGATCTTCCGCCTCATCGGTCTCTTCCTGCCTCCGCCTGGGCAGAAGCATGCGGGACTTGATCAGGATCAACGTGGAGGCCATGGCAAAAAAACTGCTCCCCAGTTCCAGATCAAAACGCCGGGCTTCCTTCAAATAGTTCAGATACTGGTCGGTAATCTGATGGATGGGAATGTCATGAATATCAATGCGGCTTTTCGTCACCAGGTGCAGGAGAAGATCCATGGGCCCTTCAAACACAGGAAGGGATACTTCATAGTCACGCGCCGCCTGTTCATCCATGTCTCTCACCCTTTCCGCCTTACCGCAATCATAGAAAAGTATACTATGAAACAAAGAAAATAGCTATTCCCAAAGAAAAAGCCGGGACCCTGCCTGCTTGTGTCCATCCAGCATGTCCCGGCTTTGTATTCAAAAATGTTTTCAGTGATCCCTTAGGATTTCCCGGCTCCGCTGATATGGCGGAAAGCGGCTTCCAGCACTTTTTCCTGAGGAATCCCAATTTTTCCAGGAAGAAGCGCATCAAAGGATGTCCAAAATTCTGGCGACGCTTTCATCAAAATCCGGGATACTTTGTCGGTATGGGGAATATTGTACACCATGGAATAGACATCCCGTTTGTCCAGGTTTCCATACATGCGGTACGTATGCTTGTACGCAATGGTTTTGATCGGTTCCACTTTGTAATAATGAATGCCGTCAATCACAGAATAAGGAATTTTCATAACCCGTGTGCGAAAGAGACTCTTCATGGTGACCGTAATTTCCTTTTTCCCCAGCTCGTAGGCCGAACGGACTGTAGCAATCCAATATACCGCAGTGAGCAGAAGGATTTCTGTGAGGATATCCATCCAGGGTACCACATGGTAATGGAAAATGTATTGTACTGTCATAATGGCATAGCCCAAAAGACAGAACAGAATCAGCCCCAAAAGATACAGATAGGGCTTATGAATTTGTGAATGATCAGAAGTAACAAGAGTCGATGTCATGGAAGTCTCCTTAAGTGACAAATAAATTTTGCATCACAAATGAACTTACAGAAATGCAAAATACATTTCGAAGATCTACGATCAAAACAATACGCCTCTTTGAATGAATCCAAACAAAAACTGGTGATCCTTTTCCTATGCATGCTCTTCCTTTTCCACTAAGTTTCCATGAGCATAGATGAAGTATACTATGAAATAAAAAAAATAGCTATCTCCCATCAGGAAGAAGCTATTTTCCCGCTGCGTTACTGCATTGCTTCTGATCTTTTTTCCTTCTCCAGCATAATATGGAGGATTTCCTTATCGGTTTCCACCATGCCCGGGTGGCTCACACGGCCCATGTTTTTGATGCACTCTTCCGGCGTTTCTGCGGCGATGCCGTCCCGGGAGCGGATCACCGCGGAATTTGCGGCGAGCATGGCGCTCATGAGGCCCCCTGCGGCGGCGGTGGCCAGCTTCAAGGCGCAGCCCACTTTCCCGCCGTCACAGATGATGCCTGTAATATTGCCGGCCATATTGCGGATGGCCCATCCGATCTGCTCGTCATTTCCGCCCATGAGCCAGGTGATGGCCGCTGCCGCTGCAGGCGAGGCAGCCATGCTGCACGCGCAGATCGCAGAGAGCTTGCCCACATAGGAATTGATGTACTCATTGAGAAGGTGGGCGAAGGCGATGGCTTTCGCTGTCATTTCCCGGGAGCTTCCCAATTCTTTTGCCGCCTCTGCCACAGGAATGATCACGGCGATCCCCTTGCTTCCGCTTCCGGCGCTGCTCATGACCGCATAGGGACAGCCGTCGAGACGTCCTTCGGTGGCGCTGGCTACGCGGCGCATGATCCGCCCGAGGAGTGCCTCGCCCAGGAGGGCGCTCTTTCCTGACGCCATGGTCCGGGCGATGCCCACCCCCACGCCGGGCGTTTCCATGCTGTAGCTGGCTGCGTCTTCATTCATGGCAATGCCGTCCAGCAGAAAAGACAGTTCCTCTTCTGACGCGGAATCCACGAGCGCGCGGATCTCAGAAATTTTCATGGTCCGCAGCCGGGGCAGGTAGGGATCGCACGCGGCGGCGCCTGTTTCCTTCTCGAAGAGAACTTTCCCGTCCACTTTTGTAGAAACGATATTGGCATGGCTCCTGACGATGACCGTCTCGCCGGTCCCTTCCGTGGTCTCCACCGTGCAGCGCACATAGAGTCCCTGCATTTCTTCGTGGATGCCCACCTCTACATGACCGCTTTCGGCGAGAGCCTTCGCTTTTTTCGCCGTCTCTTCTGTAATGCACTGGAGAAGTTCCAGTTTCTTTTCCGGATTGGCCAGGACCGCGCCGAGCGCTGCCGCATAGGGAATTCCGATTTTGTCGAAATTGGGAATTCCTACAGCCATGCCGTTTTTATAAATATTGCCGCTCACTTCCACATGGATGGAAATGGGCTCTCCGCCGGCTGCTTTCGCCGCGTCCGCTGCCGCGAGCGCTACGCAGACCGGCTCGGTACATCCAAAAGCGGGCACCACATTGGCCCGCAGCATGGCTATCATTTCATCTTTTGTAAGCATACTTTCCCTCCGCAATGTCTTTCTGCCGTCCTTCCCGGGCGGCATGGTTTTCCCAATACAAATATTGTATAAAAGGAAATTGTTTCATGCAATATGCTTCACATTCTATTCTTTTTATCTATAGATTTCTCCTATAGCATACCTGTCTTCAAGGAATACCCAAAAATAAACCCTCCAGGGGGTTCCTGAAGGGTTTATGGCATGTCTTTATTCTTTCTTTGCCTTTTTGAAGGAAATGCCGTGGAGCTTTTCAATGAAGATGAAGAGCATCGGCGTGAGGAATACGCTGAATACTGTCGCAGAGAGCGTACCGAATACGACGGTAATGCCCATTTCAGAGCGCGCACCGGAACCGGCGCCGCTGGAGAGCGCCAGCGGGATACATCCGAGAATGAACGCAAGGGAAGTCATCAGAATCGGGCGGAGACGGATCTTCGCCGCTTCTACTGCCGCCTGATGGGGATCCATGCCATGGTCGGTACGAACCTTGGCGTATTCTACGATGAGGATGGCGTTCTTCGCGGCCAGCCCGATGATAACAAGGAGGCCGATCTGGAAGTAAATATCATTATTGACATGGAAGAGCTCCGCTGCCAGAGCCGCGCCGAAGAAGCCGGTGGGGATGCCGAAGAGTACGGTGAACGGCACTTTCCAGCTTTCATACAAAGCGGCCAGGGCGAGGAATACAAAGAGCATGCCCAGCGCCAGGGCGTAGACCGTCTTGTTGCCTGCTTCCCGTTCCTGCTGGGAGGTTTCTGCGAAGGCATAGGAATAGCCATTGGGGAGAACTTCCCGCGCTACTTCTTCGAGGGCGTCCAGCGCCTGGCCGGAGGAATATCCGTCAGCCTGGTTGCCGCCGACCTTGATGGCAGGGAAGTTGTTGAACCGGGTCAGAACCGCCGCCGAGCTGGTCTGCTTCGGGGTAATGAAGTTGCTGATTGGCACCATATTTCCCTTGCTGTCTTTCACAGTGACAAATTTATTGTCTTCCGGCTGCATGCGGTAATTGGTTTCCGCCTGTGCTACCACTTTGTAGTTGCGGCCGAAGAGGGTGAAGTCATTGATCTGCACGCCGCCGTAGTACGTCTGGAGGGTGCTGAAAATATCGCTTACATTGACGCCGCTCTTCATCGCTTTTTCCCGGTCTACATCGAAATTGTACGCCGGTGTATCCATGCGGAACATGGTGTAGGCGCTGGCGATTTCCGGACGCTCATTGGCCTTGGCCAGGAACTGCTGCACAATATTGTACATCGATTCCGTGCTGTCGCCGTTTTTGTTTTCAATGTAAATGGTAAAGCCGCCGGACGCGCCGAGCCCTGGAATAGGCGGCGGGTTCATGGCGATGATATTCACCGTCGGATTCATAGCGCTGTAGGCAAAGCTCTTGCCAATGAGCGCATTCGGCTGGGTGTCTGGGGTTTTCCGGTTATCCCAGTGGCTGAGCCGGATGAAAGAGGTGCCGGCGCTTGGCTTGTGGCCGCTGGAGAGAATATCCATGCCGGTAAGGCCGAAGGTGTGGGCCACGCCGGGCTGCTGGCGCATGAACGCGGTATATCCGGACACGACTTTGTCGGTGCGGTCTGCCGTCGCCCCTTCCGGAAGCGACAGGGACGCCAGGAAGTAGCCGTTATCTTCCGCCGGAATAAAGGCGGTCGGGAGCTTCATGAAGAGCGCGCCGGCGCATCCGGAGAGCACCACCAGGAAGCCGATAGGAACAATCAGTTTTTTGCCCAGCTTTGTCAGGATGGCGCCGTAATGTTCCACCATCTTGTCAAAGCTGTCATTGAACCAGTCGAAGAACCGATCCAGCTTGTTCTTGTCTGCATTGGCCTTCCCTTCCTTCAGCATCATCGCGCAGAGCGTCGGCGTAAGGGAGAGGGCAACGAAAGCGGAAATCACCACAGAGACTGCGATGGTCAGGGCGAACTGCTTGTAGAGAATACCCATGACGCCGCCCAGGAAGGCGACCGGCACGAATACCGCAGCCAGCACGGCAGCGACGCCGATAACCGGGCTCTGTACCTTCTCCATAGCAAGGAAGGTCGCTTCCTTCGGAGACTTATGGTTGTACCGCATTTCATACTCGACCGCTTCGATCACGACGATGGCGTCATCGACGACAAGGCCGATGGCCAGCACCATCGCGAAGAGGGTGAGCGTATTGATGGTAAATCCGAGAATTTCAAATGCCGCAAACGTACCGAGAAGGGATACTGGGACAGCGATCATCGGAATCAGCGTGGACCGCCAGTTCTGGAGGAAGAGGTACACGATGATGCCCACCAGGATGAGCGCTTCCACGAAAGTATGAATCACTTCGCTGATAGACGCTTCAATGAATTCTGTGTTATCAATGATAATATCAAGCTGCATATCCTGGGGGAAGGTTTTCTTGTCTTCTTCCAGTTTGGCCTTGATGGCGCCGAGCGTTTCAATGGCGTTCGCGTCGGTGGTGAGGGAAATACCCACACCGGTGGAATCCATGCCGTCGCCGCGGGCGATAAAGTTGTAATCTTTCGCGTCCAGCTCGATACGGGCCACATCCTTCAGATGAAGCATGGAGCCGTCCGGATTGGTGCGGAGCACAATGTTGCCGAATTCATCGGCCGTGGCGAGACGCCCCTTCACGGTGATGGTGTACTGGAAGGCCTGGTCATCCCCCTGGGGACGGGCGCCGAGGCTGCCCGCCGCGACCTGCTGGTTCTGCGCCTGCACTGCGGCGAGGACTTCGGCAGCGGTCACATTGTTCTGAGCCATCTTCGTCGGATCCATCCAGATGCGCATGCCGTAGTCAGAGCCGAATTCCTGCACATCGCCGACGCCTTTGATGTTCTTCAGCTCATCGAGATAGTTCATGCTGAAGTAGTTCTTCAGGAACGTGCTGTCATAGGTGCCGCCGGGAGAGCTTAAACTGAGAACCATGGCCATGTCGCCGGAAGATTTCTTCGTAGTGACGCCAAGGGTACGGACCGTATCCGGGAGCGACGCGTCCGCCTGGGCGACAGCGTTCTGTACGCGCACCGACGCCATATCCGGGTCGGTGCCGGAGAGGAACTGCACTGTCAACGAATAGGAGCCGTCGGCGTTGCTCGTGGAGGACATATTGTCGAAGCCTTCCACGCCGACCACCTGTTTTTCAATGACCTGCGCCACCGTCTGACCCACTACATCGGAATCAGCGCCGGGATAGTTCGCGCGGACCGACACCTGAGGCGGCGTGATCTGCGGATACCGGTCCACCGGGAGGATGCTCATGCACAGGAGCCCTGCGATGGTGATGAAAAGGGCGATAACGATGGAAAATACAGGGCGGTTAATAAAGAATTTTGACATAGCCCCTCCTTACTTGCCCGCCGCGGCCTGGGACTTGGCGTCTGACGCCTTCTTTTCGAGCGCGTCCCGGGCAATTTCTTCTCCGGCCACAGCCTGCCCTACACGGACCTTGCCCTGCCCTTCTACAATGACCACATCATCCACAGAAAGACCGCCGGTGACCACCGTATAGATACCATAGGTGCCGCCGATCTGGATCGGTTTCTGCGCCACTTTATTGTCTGCGGTCACCACGTCAAGCAGGTTCTTGTCCAGAAGCTGGATGATCGCTTCCGTGGGCACGAGAAGGCTGTTCGCGGCGATCTGCGTATCCGATACGATGGAGCCGTACATTCCCGGCACGAGGAGTCCCTGGGGATTGGCGAAAGCCGCCTTCAGGGAGAGCTGGCCGCTGGTGAGGCCCGGATTGACCTGGACCACATGGCCGGTCTCTCCGTAAATGGTGCCGTCTGAGAGGCGGAGCTTCAGATTGCTGCCCCACGCGTTCTGGTCGACATTCTTCTTTGCCATCTGGAGATATTCCGATTCGGACATATCAAACTGGACATACACCGGATCGGTGGAGGAAATGGTGACCAGCGCCGTATTCCCCGCGGCGGCATAGGTGCCGATATTCACATCATCCATGGAGAGCTTCCCTGAGAAAGGCGCCCGCACGATGGTGTCGTCCAGATTGTCTTCCGCGATTTTCACCTGCGCGCCGGTCGCTTCATACGCCGCGCGGTACTGATCAGCTGCGGACTGCTGGTTGTCATAGGTCTGACGGGAAATGGCGTCGCTGGCGATCAACTGGGAATAGCGGTTCAAATTGTCGAGAGCGTTCTGATAGGTCGCTCCGCTCCGGGCCTGTTCCGCCTGGGCGGACGCGAGGGCCGACTCATACTGGCGGGAGTCGATCCGGTAGAGCGGCTGCCCTTCCGTTACGGTTTCCCCGCCGGAAATATACTTTTCCATGATTGTACCCGATACGCGGGACCGTACGGGTACTTCCTGCTGCGCCGCCACAGTGCCGGTGTATTCGTACACAATGGGCGTATCCGATGTGAACGGCTTAAACGTGGTGACCTTCACCGCGGCAGGCGCCTTCTGCCCCGCCTGGCTGCCGCATCCGGCAAATACGCTGGTTGCCGCTGCCGCGCACAAAATAGAGACAGCGAGCCACTTCTTATACTTCATAACAATCCTCCAACCCTGATGTTCTCCCGGCCCCAAGATTTTGTTACCAGAAACTCCATTAATGATAATTTTCACATGTAATATTAGCAGAATGCACTGCAGAAATCAACCGCAGATATGCTGCTCAAACGGGAACTTTCAGCACAGCCTTCCGGATCTTTGCAACGCCTGCGGCTCCTGCGCAGAGCGGGCGGTGCAGATCTTCCGGCCAGCAGACCAGGAATCGTCCCGGAAGCATATGAACGCGGGTCTCATCTTCCGTACCTTCAAAGAAATAGAGATCTTTCTCCGGATAGGACTCCTTTGGTGCCCCTGTGTCGTGACGGGGAAGGCATCCGATCCATTCCTCCCCCTCCACCAGGTACACCACATCGATATACTTCCTGTGCCCTTCCATACGGCGCATCACCGCCGGCTCCGTTTCAGGAGACTCGACAGACATCATGCCGCATCCTTTCACTTCATACCGGCCGTCCGGCACCGCAGCAAAATCAAAAGCGCGGATCTTTTCCAGGCATTCATAGATTTTCTTCGGAAGCTGGACCTGGTACTCTGCGAGGTGCTTCGTATCTCCAGTAATCATCTATACCTCCTCCAGTCATATAAGCAGATAAATAGTATTCTATTCATTTTACCATATCTCTTTCTGAAATGAGGCGTCTTATTTCATGAAAATTTTTATGGCATACCTATAAATGGATCCATGTTTATGCGTCTTTTCCTACTACATCGATCACCACATACTCTGCGCGGCAGCCGGTCTTGAATTTCACCGCCCAGTCGGATATACCGGAGGTGACGATGAAATCCGTACCGTCCCGCTTCTCATGGCCGTAAGTCCTGTCATTGCCGCCAACACCCCGCTCCATGAGCCAGGTGAGGGGAATAAGCTGTCCTCCATGGGTGTGGCCTGATACGACCAGATCCGCGCCGCTTCCTGCCTCGCCGGCATAGTCTCTCGGCTGGTGATCCATGACGATCTGGAATTTCGACGGATCCATCCCTTCAAGGAGCGCCGCTGTAGCCGCCCGCTTCCGGCCATACCTCTCCACTTCAGACAGATCAGCCCGTCCAGCGATATAGAAACGCCCATCCACAAGGATGCTCTCGTCTTCCAGCACATGGACACCGTTCTTCAAGAGCTCAGCCGTCAGATCGTCCCCGCTGTAGCCGCGGTACGACGCCGGCCGGTATCCCTTATCATGATTGCCGTACACATAGTAGACGCCGTACTTCGTTTTGAGCGCCCCAAGGGCCCTGGCAGAGGCAATCATATTGTCCTTCGACGTATCATCGTCGGCGAAATCTCCCGCAAGAAGCACCGCATCCGGTGAGAGTGCGGAAATCCGCTCCATCTGTTCCCGGAATCCGTCGCTGTCAAAGGTAGCCCCTACATGAGAATCGGCGAAGAGCACGAGCCGGAGGCGGCCTGCAGCTTTCTCCGTCTCGATCGTGTAATGCGTCTCTGCCACATGATGAGCGCTGTACCAGCCGTATCCGAGATAGAGCGCGGCCAGGAGGAGCGCCGCACCGGAGAAGAAGCACGGCGGAATTTCTTTCTTCATCCGCCGGGCAATACGGGCCGCTGCCCCGCCGAGAAGAAGGAAAAATGCAGTATGCATGAGGACGATCACCAGATTCACTTGCCCCAAAAACGGCCAGAGAGCGCCGCAGAGGAGAAGAAGCACAGCGGCCCCGGCAGCAAAGGATTTCCATTTCCCGCCGAGCCTGTCCCGTACGACCGGGCAGGCGCCGATCTTCCAGGCAATATAGAGGAAACTTCCCCCTGCGAGGCAGAACATGCCGCCGAAGAAAAACATCCACATCGTCGGTATCATATGGCCCTCCTATCCATGAGTTTTTCTTCTCTCATCCCTTCTTCAACCAAGTCTCCATAAGCAAAGAGAAGATCCGCGAGACGCCCGAAGCGGTCCGCTCCGAAACGGTTCAGTACGTACGATTCCAAAGACAGCATGGGCGCGAGCTCCTTCCGGGCATAGGAGAGTCCCTCTCCGGTGAAGCGCATCCGCTTCCACCTTTTATCTTTTGCATCCTGGGAAAGCGTAATATACCCTTCCCTTTTGAGAAACTGCACCGCATTGTTTACGGTCTGCCGCGGTACCAGGTATTTATCGCTCAGTTCCTTCTGCGTCAGCTCCGGCTCGTAATAGAGCGCGCAGAGAATGCGGACGAAGTATTCATTCCGCCCATTCACCTGGCACCATTGGTAATAAAGGCCATTGAGGCGGCTCAGCGCCTTGTCCATGCGGGAAGCAAGATGTTCTGTCATAGGCCGTCCTTTCTTAACAGTAAATCAGGTCTTAATAGTAAATCAGGGCAAAATAATCCCTGTGGAGATTATTATAATCCCTGTGGGGATTATTTTGCAATACAAGATGAAAAATTCTCCATCTGTTTTGACAGGTATCGCCGGTCATGGTATAGTAGGTATATTCAAAAATATAAATGCGAGGAAGAGAAGAGTAAGCAAAAGCCTCCCCTATAGAGAGTTCTGTCATGGTGAAAAGGAACGGGGAGGGCTCCGCTGAAGATGGCCTCTGAGCAAGGTATGCCGAATCGTGAAGCAGCCCGGGTGCTCCCGTTACAGAGCGCAGGTATTGACGGCTTCGGCCTGCGTACCGGCAGAGGCTTTCCTGGCGACAGGAAAGTGAATATGGGTGGTAACACGAGTCTTCGTCCCAATGGGATGGAAGGCTTTTTTATTTACATCAAAAGAAAGAAGGGACAGCCGTGCCTGTATATAATGGAAGTATTTTTGAAGTGAACGAAGCGGAAATGAAACGGTACGCAGGCATGCCGCCGAAATCAGAGGCCATCCCGGCTCAAGAGATCCGGAGCGCCGCCAATGAAGCGCGGGCCCTCACCGAACCGCGCGGCATCTGGCGGATCTATTCCTACCTGCCGGAAAGCGGAACGATTCTGGGAGATCCCCCGATGACGCTAAAGGGCAGCCATATCCGCCGGCATCTGTCGAAATCCTATTCCGTCGCAGTCTTTGCGGTGACGGCGGGCGACGCCATCGGCCAGGCCAGCGATGAACATTTTGCCAAAGGAGAATATACGAGAGGCCTCCTCCTGGCAGGCGCCGCCGCGGCCATCACCGAGCAGCTCGCAGACCAGGTGAATGACCTGATCTGCCGGGAAGCGGCCCGGAGCGGCCAGAAAACGGCGTGGCGCTACAGCCCGGGCTACGGCGACTGGCCAGTCACCCAGCAGGCGGAGCTGGTCCGTCTCATCGGCGCCGGAGAGATCGGCGTCACCGTAAACAGCCATTCCATGCTGATGCCCCGGAAAACGGTCACTGCCATCATCGGCATCTCCGCCTGCGCCCAGGCACCGGCGCCGAAACGGTGCAGCCAGTGCAGTCTCAGAAGCTGTCCTTTCCGGAGCCGGTAAGTCACGAGCCCTTGCAGAAGAGCTTATAATAGACGTAATAATAAAAAATAGAGGAACAAGAGGAGGAATCACATGTTTTTATTTGACGGTGCCATGGGCACCATGCTTCAGAAATACGGACTTTCGACTCACGAATGCCCTGACTATTACAACATTTCCCATCCTGAAGTGGTGCAGCGCATCCACCGGGAATACGCCGAGGCAGGTAGTGAGTTCATCACCACCAATACCTTCGGGGCGACCCCCATCAAGCTGGCGGACTACGGCCTCGAAGACAAAGTAGGCGCCATCGCCGCCGCTGCCGTGCAAAATGCCCGCATCGCCGCGCCCCGCGCGAAAATAGCCGGCGACATTGGACCAACGGGGAAATTTTTAAAGCCTCTGGGCACCCTTTCCTTTGATGAAGCAGCGTCCGATTTCTATGCTCTTGCAAAGGCGCTTGCCGATGCCGGTGCGGACTACATCATCATTGAAACCATCATTGATATCCAGGAAATGAAAGCCGCCCTCACCGCAGCCAAGGCGGCAGCCCATCTTCCGGTCATCTGCCAGATGACCTACACCGAAGACGGCCGCTCCATCACCGGCACCACCCCGGAAGAAGCGGTGGTGCTCCTTGACGCCATGGGCGCTGACATCATCGGCGCCAACTGCTCCGTAGGCCCGGACAAACTCCTCGAAGCGGGACGCATCATGGCTTCCGTCACCAATAAGCCCATCATTCTCCAGCCGAACGCAGGCATGCCCCATCTGGACGGCGACGTAACCACATTCCCTCTGTCGCCGGAGGACATGGCTTCCTATATTCCCCAGTTTGCTGAAGCAGGCATCGCTTACACCGGCGGCTGCTGCGGCACGACGCCCGCCCATATCCGCGCCATCCGGAAAGCCATTGACCGGCTGGGACCGGCGGCACCGAAAAAACCAGTTGCGCCCTTCACCGCCTTCACCTCCAGGACCCAGATCGTCCGGGTCGGCCCTGGATACGCCCCCATCAAGATCGGCGAACGGATCAATCCCACCGGCCGGAAGAAGATGCGGGAAGAATTGAAAGAAGGAAATTTCCTCTCTGTCAAAAAAGACGCCCTCGCCCAGGTGGAAGCCGGCGCGGAAATGCTGGATGTCAATATGGGCGTCCCCGGCGTAGACCAGGGCGCGCTCATGGAACGGGCCATTTCCGAGCTCTCCATGCTCTGCGCCGTGCCTTTTTCCATCGACAGCCAGGATCCGGACGTCATTGAAAAAGCGCTCAAGCTCTATCCGGGCCGCCCCCTCATCAATTCCGTCACCGCCCATGGCGATCTGAAAGACAGAGTCTTCCCGCTGGCAAAAAAATACGGCGCAGCTGTCCTCTGCCTGCCCCTCACCAAGGGCGACATTCCGGAAACGGCGGAAGAACGGGTGGCCGTACTCCGCGGTCTTGTAGAATGCGCCTATTCCTATGGCCTCCGGAAAGAAGATATCCTCTTTGACCCGCTCTGCATGACCGCTGCCGACGCGAAGTACAAGCCCTATGAAACACTCCGCACGCTGCGGCTCCTCAGGGAAGAATTCGGCTGCGCCACCGTCATGGGCACGAGCAACGTATCCTTCGGCCTCCCGGACCGGCCGCGCCTGAACGCGGCGTTCCTCCACATGGCCCTCGTGTCCGGCATGGACGCGCCCATCGTGAACCCCCTCGACGAAGGCGTGCGGAAAGCCTTCACTGACGCCCGGTTCTTCCTTGGCTTCGATCCGGGGGCCAAGCACTACATCGCGGAAGTGGCACGGGAAAATGAACCCCAGCTCACGGAAGAAGAGAAGAAAAACCGTCCCCTCATTGAACAGCTGAAAGACGCGGTCATTCACGGGGAAAAAGAAACCGCCGGCGCCCTCATTGAGCCCCTTCTGTCGAGCGGCCTGTCCTCCGGGGACATCATCAAAGACGGCCTCACCGCCGCCATGTCCATCGTAGGCGACGGCTTCGGCGCGGGAAAGATTTACCTTCCCCAGGTGATGCTCTCCGCCGAATCCATGCAGGCCGCTTTCGACCAGCTGAAAAAAGTCATCCCCAGCATGCAGGACAATCTGAAAGGGACCTTCGTCATCTGCACCGTAGAAGGAGATATCCACGACTTGGGAAAAAATATTGTATCCGCTCTTCTCGAAAACAGCAGGTACAAAGTAATTGATCTCGGCAAAGACGTGAGCATCGACGCCATTCTGAAGACAGTGGAAGAAACGAAGGCCGATATTGTCGGTCTCGCCTCCCTTATGACCACCACCCTGCCGGAAATGAAAAAATCCGTGAAGATTCTGAAGGAGAAGCATCCGGAAGTGAAAATCATGGTCGGCGGCGCGGTGGTCACCCCGGAATACGCCGCCTCCATTGGCGCCGATTCCTACGCGAAAGACGGCATCTTCGCCATGAAAGAAGCAGACCGCCTCATGGGCCTTGCGAACTGATCCCCAGGACTGGATGGATACGCTGCCTCATAGGAGCGGGGCTCCCAGTCTGAAG
>CAUBUJ010000023.1 GCA_958439155.1 uncultured Veillonellaceae bacterium | reverse complement strand
GCGGGATCTACCGCACGCTCTGCCGGTACGGCAATAAAGGAGGAATCGCCTATGTCTGATCAGAGAAAACCCCAGTGGGAAGCGGTGTGCAATCACAGCGACACCTGCGGCCTCACCGGGTCGGCGGCTTTCTTTATGTCAATGCCGCGGACCCATCTTCTCGTGAACGGCCCTTTGTGGTGCTATTTCTACGCGCTGCGCTATCTGGAAAACGCGGGCAAGGTCCTCTCTGACCGGATGACCTGCACCCAGCCGGCGGGAACGGCGGTGGTATACGGCACGGAAGAAGACCTGCTCCGCGGGTTTGACGCCATCCGCGCCGGGGAAGCGCCGGACCGGGTTTTCGTGGAAAATAACTGCAGTATCAGCATGATCGGCGACGATATTAAGGGCATCGCGGCGAGGGCAGACCTTCCCTGGCCGGTGTACGCTTTAGACAGCGGCGGCATTCACGGCGGATTCCCCGGCGGCTGGTCCCGGGCGCTCATGATGGCGGAAAAGGAAATGAAGCCTCTCCCCCGGAAAAAAGGGACGGTCAATCTGCTCGGACTTACGCCTTTTCTTCTGAAGGGAAGGGAAGATACGGAAGAAATCCGGCGGATTCTTTCTCTCTGCGGGATTTCCGTCATTTCCGTTCCCGGCGGGGGCAGCACCTGGGAAGAGATCCTGAAAGCGCCGGAGGCGGCTCTCAATGTGGTGGCGCGGAGCGAACTCGCCCTGGCAGCGGCAAAGGCGATGAAAGAGGATTTTGGGATCCCCTATGTCGAAGCGGGCCTTCCCTATGGGACAGACGGCACCCGGCGCTGGCTGGAACAGATCATCGAAGCGCTCGGAGAGGGCACCATGCGCCAGGTGACGGAAGAGCTGGAACGGGTCCATACTGCCGTCCGTAGAAAATCCATGGATATGGAATCTCTCTGGGGGCCGCTCTGGTTTGACCGGATCTTGATTGCCGCCCTTCCGTCGGAAGCGGCAGGCCTGGCGGAAGCGGTCCGAGGAGAATGGGCCGACACAGGCCGGCTGGATGTGCATTTCCAGGTGCACACCGGCGCGCGCCCCCCGGCGGCGGACAGCATGTCCTGCTGCGGCGAAGATGACAGGGACATCGCCTCGTGCTACGAAAACTGGAAAGGCGGCCTTCTTCTCGGGAGCGCCCACGAAGCGGCCCGGTTCATGCGCCTCCATAAACCCTTTTCTTCCTGTACCATCGCCTATCCGGCGTATGACGAAATGTTCCTCTCTGATCTTCCCTTCTGCGGGATCCGCGGCGCGGCGTACCTCTATGAACGCCTGTGGAATGTGAAGCTCCGGGAAAAGCTGCGTCCCGCCAGAGAAGAAAGAGAAGAAAAGGCATAAAGGAAGGGGAGATTTTTCCTCTTCATGCCTCCCGGAAGGGAGGTTTTTTCCTGCCTGGCGGCGGGAAAGAAAAGGGATATTTTTCCTATAAGCCCGGTTTTGTTATGATATAATAATGGAATATAGGCTGTATCAGTGTGACAGAGAAAGAGGTAACCTATGTTTATTGATAAGGCAAGGATCATTGTGCAGTCCGGCAGCGGCGGAGACGGGATAGTGGCGTTCCGCCGGGAAAAGTACGTGCCCCGGGGAGGCCCTTCCGGCGGTGACGGCGGGCGGGGCGGTTCCGTTCTGGTGCGGGCCGTTTCTAATATGAATACACTCATGGATTTCCGCCGGCACAGAAAATTTGCCGCGAAGAACGGGCAGAACGGCGGCGCGAAAAATATGTTCGGCAAATCGGCAGATGATGTGATCGTGAAGGTGCCGCTGGGAACGATGGTGTACGACGCCAATACGAATGAGCTTCTTGCCGATCTCACCCATGAAGGGCAGGAGACGCTCCTTGTAAAAGGCGGCCGGGGCGGTCTGGGAAACCAGCATTTCGCCACGTCTGCGGTGCGCGCCCCGACGTACGCGGAAAAAGGGGAGCCTGGGGAAATGAAGGAGATCCGGCTGGAACTGAAAGTGCTCGCCGATGTGGGCCTTCTCGGGTTCCCCAGTGTGGGAAAATCCAGCCTGATCCGGAAAGTGTCCGGCGCCCGCCCGGAAGTGGCAGCGTACCATTTCACCACCCTCGTGCCTCATCTGGGGGTGGTCGAGCTTTCGCCGGACCGGACCTTTGTCATGGCTGATATTCCCGGCCTCATTGAAGGGGCCAGCCAGGGCGTGGGCCTGGGCCATGATTTCCTCCGCCATGTGGAACGGACACGGCTCCTCATCCACGTGCTGGACGCGTCCGGCAGCGAAGGGCGGGATCCGCTCTCCGATTTCCACATCATCAACAATGAGCTGGAGCTCTACAGCGAGGCTCTCCCGAAAAAGAAACAGATCGTGGCAGGAAATAAAATCGATCTCATCCAGGACGAGGGGGAGCTGGCCGCTCTGAAAGAGGCCATTGAAGGGGAAGGGTATGAATTCTTCCCGATCTGTACCTTAACCGGCGAAGGGATCCGGCCCCTTATGGAGCGGGTATGGCAGGTGCTGCAGGAAGTGCCGCCTATGCCGGACTTCACGCCGGATAAGACCATCGTCTATGATGTGCCGAAAGAGGAATTCACCATTACCGAAGAGGACGGCGTTTTCTTTGTGAAAGGGAAGCGCGTGGAGAAGCTGGTCAATATGACCGACTTTGACGATACGTTCTCTCTGCGCCGGTTTGACCGGGCCTGGAAATTTATGGAACTGGACAAGATGCTCCGGAAAGCGGGCATCAAGGAAGGGGATACAGTCGATCTTTACGGCGTGGAATTCACTTACGCCGAAAAGAAACGGGACGATGATTTGTAAGGCGGGGGTCTCATGCTTACAGGAAAACAGAAACAATATTTGAAATCCATCGCGGTGAATTTTCCCGCAGTGGTGCAGATCGGCAAGGAAGGTCTCACCGATCCTGTCATTGACAGCGCCCGGGACGCGATTACCGCGCGGGAACTGATCAAAGTGAAAGTGAACCAGAATTCGGCGGAAGATATCCGGGACACCGCTTCTGTTCTCGCAGAGTGCCTGGGCTGTGAAATCGTGCAGATCATCGGCCACAACTGCGTCCTGTTCCGCCAGAAAGAAGAGAAATCCCATTATGAGCTCCCCAGAAAATGAGACCATGAAGGAGCGGATTCTCAAAAAAAAGAATATTGTCATCAAAGTAGGGACCAGCTCTCTTACGTATGACAATGGAAAGATGAATTTTCGCTTCATCGACCAGCTGGCGCGGCAGATTTCCGATCTCATGAACCGGGGCATCGGCGTCATCCTGGTGAGCTCCGGCGCCATCGGCGTAGGATCTCCCATTATCGGCTTTACGGAAAAGCCGTCCTTTCTTCCTTACAAACAGGCCGCTGCCGCGGTAGGCCAGGGATTTCTCATGAACGTGTATGAACGTTTCTTCCATGAGTACGGCCGCCATGTAGGGCAGGTGCTCCTCACCAGGGGCGACGCGCTGAGCCCCAGGCGGTACATGTACGCCAGAGGGATGATCAAAGCCCTTCTCGAACTGGGCGTACTCCCCATTATCAACGAAAATGACGCGGTCGCTGCCGATGAAATTAAAATCGGCGACAATGACACCTTGTCCGCCACCGTGGCGAGCATTGCCGACGCGGATCTTCTCATTATCCTTTCCGACGTACAAGGGCTCTATGACAAGAATCCTTCTACCCACAGCGATGCCAGGCTCATTCCGGAGGTGGATTCCTTCTCGAGAGAGCTCTTCCAGACGGCGGAAGGGCCGGGAACCGCCAGAGGGACCGGCGGCATGTACACGAAACTTCTGGCGGCGGAAATCTGCGTCCATTCCGGGATTGACATGGTCATCGCAGAAAGCGCGATGCCCCAGGTGCTGTACCGCATCATGGACGGGGAGTCCGTAGGGACCTTCTTCCGCGGGGAAAATGTCCATCCCCAGATGAAAAAGAAGAAAATGATCATCGGCGCCGATATAAAGGGGCGGATTCTGGTGGACGCAGGATGCCGTGACGCCATCCTGAAGAAAGGATCCAGCCTGCTCCCGGTGGGCATTACCGGCGCGGAAGGAAATTTCCAGGCCGGGGATATCGTATCGGTCTGCTATGGCGATATGGAACTGGCCCGGGGGATCACCCATTTTGACAAGGCCGAAGTGGAGAAGATCCGGGGATGCCATACTTCAGAAATTCCCCGGGCGCTCGGGTATGACGCGCCGTATGACACGGTGATTCACAGAGACAATCTGCTCGTTCTTCATTAAGATCATTCGCTGGGAGGGATAGGATGAATACAGAAGAGCTTCTCCAGGCAGGAGAAAAAACAAAAAAAGCGGCGGCTGTCCTGGCAGAACTTTCGGAAGAAAAGAAAAATCATCTGCTTCGCCGCATCGAAAGCGGGCTTCTCGATGAGGAAGCGGCCATTCTCGCTGCCAATCGGGAAGACGTAGCCGCAGCGGAGAAAGCGGGCCTTGCGCCGGCCATGGTGGAGCGGCTCACGCTCAGTCCCAAACGGATCGCCGATATGGCGGAAGGGGTGCGCGCCCTGACAAAGCTCCCTGATCCCTGCGGAAAAGTGCTGTCCCGGTCTGTCCTGGCCAATGGCCTTGAAATCATCCAGACCACGGTGCCTTTCGGGGTCATTGCCATGATTTATGAATCCCGGCCGAATGTGACTGTCGACGCGGCGGCACTCTGTCTCAAAAGCGGCAACGCCTGTCTCCTCCGGGGCGGGCGGGAAGCGCACCACACCAATGGGGCGCTTACCGCGGTGATCCAGAAAGCGCTCCGGGAAGAGGGCCTGCCGGAAGAGACCGTCACAAGCATTCTCGATCCGGACCGGCAGCTCGTGCCCTTCCTGCTCCATATGCGGGGCATCGTGGACCTGGCCATTCCGAGAGGCGGGGCCGGGCTCATCCGCTTCGTGGTGGAAACGAGCACGGTCCCTGTGATTGAAACAGGCGCCGGCGTGTGCCATACCTATGTGGACAAAGAGGCGGATCTGGCGAAGGCCATTCCTGTCATTGTGAACGCGAAAGCGCAGCGTCCTTCCGTGTGCAACGCTATGGAAACGCTTCTTGTCCATGAGGACATCGCAGAGACCTTCCTCCCGGAAGTGGGAAAGGCGCTCCGGAAGGCAGGGGTGGCGATCCGTGGAGACGAGACCGTGTGCCGCCTCCTTCCCTTCGCGGAAAAAGCGGTGGAAAAGGACTGGAGCACCGAATACGGCGCGCTGGTTCTCTCTGTAAAAGTGGTGCCCTCTCTTTCGGCGGCGATCCGCCATATCCAGAAGTACGGAACGAAACATTCCGAATGCATCCTGTCGGAAAACAAGGAAGCCATCCGCACCTTTATGAACGCCATTGACGCGGCCTGCGTCTATGCCAACGCGTCCACCCGGTTTACCGATGGATTCCAGTTCGGATTCGGCGCGGAAATCGGCATCAGCACCCAGAAGCTTCACGTGCGGGGGCCCGTCGGCCTTTCGCCGCTTGTGACGTACAAGTATAAAATTTTCGGCCATGGACAGATCCGTGAATAAGGACGCGCCCCTTTCCCTGCGGTATCAGTGGAGATGGTGGCTCTATTACCATACCCGCACGGCGAAAGGGCGCTATGAAGTGTATCATTTCCTCCAATGGCTCTTGTGCATGGCGGCGTGTATGGCGGCGCTGGAAGGGATATTGTACCTATGTCGCATCGGATAGGCGTATTTGGGGGCTCCTTCAATCCCATTCATATAGGCCACCTGGTGATCGCCGAAGCGGCGCGCCAGGAGTTTGACCTGGGGCAGGTGCTTTTCATTCCCACAGGGGATACGCCCAACAAGGCGATGCACCATATCAGCAAGTATGCCCGGTACCGCATGGTGGAGCTTGCTGTGGAGGACAATCCTTTTTTCTCCGTCTCCCCGGTGGAGCTGGAACGGGAAGGCCCGTCCTATACGGTAGATACGATCCGCCTGCTCCAGAAAGAAATGCGGGATAAGGATTTTTATTTTATCGCCGGGACAGACGCGGTGGCAGACCTGCCTACGTGGAAGTACAACAGGGAACTTCTGGAGGCGTGCCATTTCATCTGCGCCAGCCGCCCCGGCAATGAGGAGAAACTGAAAGAAACAGTGCGCCTCTTCGGGGATCTGGGCCTTAGAAAGATCCATTTTCTCCGCACGCCGGAACTGGAAATTTCTTCCACCATACTCCGCGGCCTGATCCGGGCGGACCGTTCGGTGCGCTACCTCATGCCGGACAGAGTGATCCAGTATATTAAAGACAATCAGCTATACAAGGGGACCTGGTAATGAATCTTGACAAAATCATTGAAGAATTAAAGAAGAATCTGTCTCCCAAACGGTTTCACCATATGGAAGGCGTTGCTCATACAGCGAAAAAACTCGCTCTCCGTTACGGCGCGGATCCGGAAAAGGCGTATATCGCCGGATGGATTCATGACTGCGCGAAAGAAATGACCCTTGCGGAAATGCAGGAATGGACGGAAAAGAAGGGCATGCACCTCGATTCGTACATGATGGGAAGCCGCGCCCTTCTTCATGGTCCGGCAGGCAGCGCCTACGGGGAGCTTCATTTCCATATTACCGATGAAGACATCCTCCGCGCGGTGGTGTACCATACCACAGGAAGACCGCACATGACGCTTCTTGAGAAAATCGTATTCCTCGCAGACTACATTGAGCCGTCCCGGGATTTTCCCGGCGTGGAGAAGCTCCGGAAACTGGCGGAAAAAGATCTAAATGAGGCGATGCTCGCCGCCTATGACTCGACGATCCGCCACCTCCTCGACCAGGAAGCGTATATTTATGACCTGACCTTCCTCGGGCGCAATGAACTGGCCCTTGCAAGGGAAGCGCGGAAGCACAAGGCATGAGACGGACAAGAATACGCTATAAAAAGCTGATCGCCTGTATCTTCGCTTTCGCGGCTGTGATGGCTGCCATGGTTTACGGCGCGGCGTCGCTCTTCTTTTCTTCCGGAAAGGACAGCGGCCCGGCCCATGGGGACGATCCGGCGTACTATCTTCTGATCGGCGCCGCAGACAGCGCCGCGCCCCAGGCAGACAGCGTGCTTCTCCTGTCGGTGTCGCAGGCATCCCGGGAGGTCTATGTGATTTCTCTTCCGGGAAATACACAAATCAGCCGCCCTTCTGAACCGGTTCTACTTCTCCGGGATGCCTATACCGGACAGGGCGGAGCGGAACAGATGGTAAGCGCCGTGGAAAATCTCCTCCATATCCGGATCGGCCATTACGCGGTGTGGGACCAGAGCACGTTCTCCTCCTTCATGACCCGTTTCGGCGGGGTGGATCTCTACGTGGAAAAGGACATGGTCCACCATGACGGGGAAGGCAACCAGGATATCGGCATCCGCCGGGGCTTCCAGACCCTTGAGGGGGATTACGCCTATGGCTACATGCGGTATATTGACAAAGACAGCGGAGAACTGGGCCGGGTCCAGCGGGAAGAGCGGTTTATGAAAGCCTTCGCGGAGCAGGGCCGGAAAAATCTCCGCGTGATGAATGGGATTCTCGCTTATTCCGGGTGGCACCTGGCAGATACGAACATGACCCAGCGGGAAGCGGCCATGCTCGCTTATGACCTCACAGGATACCCGCCGGAGAATGTCCATTTTATGATTCTTCCGGGAGAGAGCAAGACCGGAGGACACGGGACGCTGTGGGAAGTAAATCCCATCGGCATACAGAAAATTGTAGGTCTCACCATTGGTGAGAATGAGAATCAGCAGGGATCCGCCGGGAAGTAATCAGCGCCCAGGCGGAGGAAATTTTTTTTGCAGGGAAAGGAAGCAAGGAATGACCATTAAGGAAAAACTGGATGTAATCTGCAAAGCCATCGCAGAGAAAAAAGGCGTGCAGATCCGCATGCTCCATGTGACAGAACTCACATCGGTAGCGGACTATTTTGTGATCGCCACCGTGCGGAATACGAAACAAGCCCAGGCAGCGGCAGACGAAGTGGAGGAAAAAATGGAAGCTGCCGGCGAGCGGCCCCTCCGGAGCGACGGATACCGGGAAGGAAACTGGATTCTCCTCGATTTCGCCGACGTGATCGTTCATATTTTTACCGATGAAGAGAGACGCCGCTATGAACTGGACCATCTCTGGGGCGATGCGCCGGTGACGGAATACCATGAAGACGGGGAAGAGAAGGGCGCAGAATGAAAGAGACTGTGCTTGCGCCCCGGAGGCTGAAGGAAAATTCCATCGCCGAGCTCACCGTCTCCCGTCTCGCCTCTTTCGGCGCGTTCCTTGACGGGGGAACGGGAAATTCTTCTGACGATATCCTCCTCCATAAAGCGCAGCAGACCGGCGAGGTGAAAGCGGGCGATACGGTGCGGGTTTTCCTGTACCATGATCCCCATCACCGCCTCACCGCGAGCCAGCGTCTCCCCCAGATTCCGGAAGGAGGCCTGGGCTATGTGGAGGTGCTCCTTACGACCCGGTTCGGCGCCTTTGTGGAAGCCGGCACGGAGCGGGGCATTTTCCTGCCCCACAAGGAGACCATCGGGACGGTCCGGGCAGGGCAGAAAATCTGGGTCCGCCTCTACACGGACAAAACAGGGCGCCTGGCGGTGACGATGCACGTAGATGAAGAAATGCGCCGTATGGCCCGTCCGGCGCGGGGCATCAAGGAAGGAGGAAAGGTGACCGGCACGGTGTACAATATCACCGGCGAAGGGGCCTTTCTGATCACGCGGGAAAAATGGATCGCCTTCCTCTACCGGAAGGACATGCCGGAAAACCTCTCCATGGGGGAGGAGCTCACCGGCCGGGTCACCTTTATCCGTCCTGACGGGCATCTCAATATTTCCCTGCGGCAGCAGAAGGAAAAAGCCCTCGGCGGAGACAGTGAAATTCTCCTGGACTACTTGAAAAAACACAATGGGGAAATGGGTCTCTCTGATAAAAGCAGTCCCGAAGAGATCCGCCTCGCTTTCGGCCTCAGCAAGGCTGCTTTCAAACGGGCCGCAGGCCATCTTCTGAAAGAAGGGAAAATCGCTGCCGCAGAGGACGGCACCTATCATTTGACGTAAAAAAGAACCGGCATGACCGGTTCTTTTTTTACAGGGGTCCAGGCGTTCTCATGATATAATACAAATAAGAAAGGAGAGAGACTGATGGAACTGCTCACCAATCCAGTGATTCAAATCCTCATTGCCGCCGTGATTTTCCTGTCGATTCTCGCGGAAATCAAGACGGCGGGATTTTCCGGCGGCGGCCTTGTGGCGGCGCTTTTCGGCTTCCTGCTCATTGGGAGCCATTGGCAGGACAGCGCCTGGCAGATCCCGGAAGTGCTTCTCTATTTCGGCGGCATGGCCCTGATTTTCGCGGACCTGCTCTTTCTCGCCACCGGCGCGGCTGCCGCGGCGGGCCTGGTGTCCATGGCGGCGGCGCTGTACTTTATCTTCGGCGCGGACTTTCACGCCATGTACGTGCTTGCTTTCGGGATCATTCTGTCCGGCGCAGGGCTTTTTTTCCTGGCAGGTCACCTGTCAGAAAACAGGCTGTGGAAGAAATTAACTCTCTCCCTGTCCCTGACCTCCCAGAAGGGATATGTGTCCTCGTCGGATGATATGAAGCGGTGGACCGGGAAAGAAGGCATCGCCCGGTCTGTGCTCCGTCCCGCCGGCAAGGTGGAAGTGGAAGGGCATATCCTTGACGCGGTCACCGAAGGGGATTTCATCGAAAAGGGACGGAAGATCCGCGTCATCCGGGGAGAAGGGAGCCGCGTGGTGGTGCGCCGGGCGGTTCATGAGGAGCGTTGACAGCAAAGGAGGCTTTCTATGGAATTCGCGTTTCCTGTCATTCTGTTTGTACTGGCAGTCATTGTGCTGTCTGTCTTTTTCCATTTCGTGCCGGTAGGCCTGTGGATTTCCGCGCTCGCCGCGGGCGTCAATATTTCGCTGGTCAACTTGGTGGGCATGCGGATTCGCCGGGTCTCGCCCAGCTTCATCGTGCTGCCCCTCATTAAAGGAACGAAAGCGGGGCTTCATCTCAGCGTGAATCAGCTGGAAGCGCACTATCTCGCCGGCGGCAATGTGGACAATGTGGTAGACGCCCTCATCGCGGCGCACCGGGCGCAGATCGATCTCAGCTTTGAACAGGCCGCCGCCATCGATCTGGCAGGGCGCAATGTGCTGGAAGCGGTGCAGATGAGCGTCAATCCGAAAGTGATTGAGACGCCCACCATTTCCGCTGTCGCCAAAAACGGCATTGAGCTCAAAGTGCGTGCCCGGGTGACGGTGCGCGCCAATATTGAGCGCCTCGTCGGCGGCGCCGGAGAAGCGACCATCATCGCCCGCGTAGGGGAAGGGATCGTCACCACGGTGGGCTCTTCGGAAAAACACACAGACGTGCTGGAAAATCCGGATCACATTTCCCGTACGGTCCTCGGGAAAGGCCTCGATTCAGGCACCGCCTTTGAAATTCTTTCCATTGATATCGCCGATGTGGATGTAGGGCGCAATATTGGCGCCCAGCTCCAGACCGACCAGGCGGAGGCAGATAAAAATATTGCCCAAGCCCGGGCGGAAGAACGGCGGGCCATGGCGGTGGCGAAAGAGCAGGAAATGCGGGCCTATACCCAGGAAATGCAGGCCAAGGTGGTGGAAGCCCAGGCAGAAGTGCCCAAGGCGATGGCGGAAGCCCTCCGGGAAGGACATCTGGGCGTGATGGATTACTACAATCTGCAGAATATTGCTGCCGATACGGATATGCGCCAGAATATCGCCGGGAAAGGACAGCCTGCGGATAAGGTCTGACCGGCGGGGCCTGTCCGCCATGTCTGCCGGCTGTGACAGACAGAAAGGAGGAGCCTGTGGAAAATATACTGTTTCTGGCGGCTCTGCTTTTCCTCTTTTCAAGCCTTCAGCGGCGCAGGAAAAAAAGAGAGTCCTCTGAGAAACATCCTCCGCAGACGAGGGCAGAGGAAGCGCCGCAGGGAGAGGGGAAGGAAATAGAGGAAAGCGCCCCGCCTCCTGCGCAGACGGAGAGGAAAGAGCAGGAGGCGCTTTCGCCGAAGAGCGCAGGCTATGAAGAGTTCCGGAAGAAATTGCGGAAAGCCTGGCATATGCCGGAGGAAGCACGGGAGGAAAGCGCGGAAGAGAAAGAAGAAATGACACTCCCTCCGGATCTGGATGCGCCCCCTTATGAAGAAAAAGAGCCGCCCCGGACAGCTGCAGCGGCCCCGCCGGCAGAACCGCCCGGTCAGACGCCTCGGTCAGGCGAGGTCTCCTCCGGCGGGGAGAAGAAGGGCGCTGCCATTGTCAGGAAGGAACGGGACAAGGCGCCTCCCGCGGCTCTTCCGTCCCATGGGGGATGGACAGAGGCGGATGTGGAGCGCTGGGCCCTGTATGACGCGGTACTGGGAGAGCCCAGGAGCCGCCGCCCCTGGACGCCGCCCCGGCGGAGACAGCCATGACGGATTTCTATCGCCGGGAGATTTACGGACAGGCAGAGTGGAAATGCGGCCGCGCCCGTCTCTGGGTCATTGTCAATTCCCTCCTCTACAGTTTTCTTGCCGCATGTATTCTCATCGCGGCGCTTCATGAGGGATGGCTGTTCCTGGCGCCTGCCGCGTTGGCGGTGGGTTTCTTCCTCTGGCGGATCCACCGGATCCACTCGCCGGTGGTGCTGGTCTGCCGGGACCAGCTGCTCGTTCTCGCGCCGGGTTTCTGGAAGCGGGAAGAAGGATGGACGGCCGCTCTCTTCCGGCCGGTGTACTATGTCATAGATTACCAGGTCATTTCCGGATTTTCCGACCGGTGGAATGAGATCTATCTCGGCGATAGAGAATGGGGCGGTCTTGTGAGCCTCCGGGTTCCGCTGTTTTTTCTGTCCCGGCAGGACAAAGCCCGTCTCTGCCAGTGGATCGAAGAGAAGAAAGAGGAAAATAAAAGTTATTAAAAGGGAGTCCAATTGGGTATGATATATAGTGAAACAGGGTCATCCCTGCATTTTGTAAAAACAAATCCTTCCGGCAATACGACCATTCTCGTATTGGACATGGTGCCTCCAGAAGACAGGAGCAGCCTTGCGGCGCGCCTTATGGACAAAAACAGTCTCTCCGCGGAGCAGGTGGCATTCCTCGATGAGCACCCGCCCCGGTTCTGTGATATCGGGATTGCCATGATGGGCGGGGAATTCTGCGGGAATGCCGTGCGCTCTGCCGCGGCGTGGCTCGTTTTTGACCGGTGCCGGTGGCAGCCGTCTCTCCAGGCGGACTATACGGCGCAGTTTGAAGTGTCCTGCAGCGGGATTGACCGGAATGTGCTCTGTGAGGTCCATCAGAAAGGGCGGTCTCTTTTCGATGTGTCCGCCGAGCTCCCTCTCCCGCGGTCCCTGACGGAAGTGAAAGCAGGCGGCTATTCCCTGTGCAGGGTGGAACTGCCGGGCATTCATCATTTCTGCCTCACCGGGGCAGGCGCGCTCTCGATCGGTGAAAAAGAACGGCTGATCCAGGACGTGCTCTCCCGGTATCCCGTGCAGGAGGGGGAAGCAGCAGGCGTCCTCTTCTGGGACGGCACCCATCTGGATCCTTTCGTGTATGTGAAAGGGACAGATACCCTCGTGCATGAGTCGAGCTGCGGCAGCGGCACCGCCGCCATGACGGCATGTCTCGCGTCCCGCCGGAAAGAGGCTGTCCATATCGACGCCTGCCAGGCAGGAGGCATGATCTACGGGGAAGCGGAATACAAGGACGGCATTTCTTCCCTCCGCATCGGCGGCCTGGTGGAAATCACAGCGGAAGGGATTGCCTATCTTTAAGGAAAGAATCATTTTTCCTTCCTTATGTGTTTGATTCCCCTATAAAGGAGGTTCTATACGATGGAATTCAGAGAACTTTTGACGTACCGCCAGTCTGTGCGGAGCTTTACAAAAGAGGCGGTGAGCAAGGAAAAAATCGCCCGTCTCATCGAAGCGGCGCAGCACGCGCCAGTAGGCATGCACAATCATAAAGGATACCTGATCACGGTGATCACCCGTCCGTCCCTTTTGGAAATGATGAAGAAGACCTGCCAGTCTATGCGCTGCAATGGGAATGACCCTATTTACGGCGCGCCCCTTTTCATCCTCGTGTCCCACACGGCGGAAGCCCTGCCGGAGCTCGTGAAGTATGACGCGGGATGCATCATCGAGAATATGCACCTTGCCGCGGCCAATGAAGGGCTCGGCTCTGTCTACATTCACGGCATGATCTTCACCATCCGCCAGGACAAGAGATGGCAGAAAGAAGCGGGTCTGCCTGATGGGGTGACTCCTGTATGCGGCCTTGCGGTAGGATACAGCAAAATTCCCGTCCATCCGAGAGAGACGAAAGAAGTATTCGCTGTGTCTTACGCAGAGTAAAGGGAGGCCTCTCCTCGTGGGGCTTCTTGCTTTTTTCCCTCCACCTGTGGTAGGATAATCACAATATTTCTATAGAGGTGAATCATATGCCGACAAAAATCAGTGTGGAAATTATGGAAGAACTGGGCGACCTGTCTTCCGCGCCCAATGGCTGGAAAAAACAGCTCACTTACACCAGCTGGAACGGGCGGGCGCCGAAATTCGATCTCCGTTCGTGGGACGCGGATCATACTTCCATGACCAAAGGACTGACGCTGACAAAAGAAGAATTGATGAAGCTTCGCGATATTCTGGATCATCTGGATTTTGATACATTTGAAGATTAGGATCCGCACGCAAAGGGCTCTCCAACCGGGGAGCCTTTTGGTCTATATCCGGTAAATTAGGGACATCAAACATTCCTTTTTTCAAAAGGAAAGAATATTGTTGCACGAAACAGAGTCTTTCAGGGAGGCAGGACATGCCATTTTCATCAGTACAGGCAAGAAAACATCTGGCCTATTTATTCTGCGCCGCCGGCATGGCGATCGACGCGGCGCTGGGGATCATCAAGATCGTCATGGGCTGGGAAAGCGGATCCATTTCTGTCATGGGCGACGGCTTCAACAACATGACCGACGTAGGATCCACCTTCCTTTTGATGCTCACTTTTTATTACGCCAGCAAGCCTTCTGACAGGGAGCATCCCTTCGGTCACGGCCGGCTGGAATACCTCAATTCCACCGTCATGGCGGCGGTGGTCCTCTATGTGGGGATCACACTCTGCGTGGATTCTGTCAAAAAAATTATGAATCCTGAGCCGGTGGAATTCAGCCCGCTCCTTGTGGCGGTGCTCCTCATCGGGATTCTCGGGAAACTGGCCCTTTCCTATGTATACCGCCAGGCGGAGAAGAAGACCGGCTCCGCCGCGTTCAGCGCGTACGGCGCGGATTCCCTGTCCGATGTGCTGTCCACCGCGGCGGTACTCGTAGCGGTCATTGCGGAAAAATTCACAGGTTTCCATATTGATGGATACATGGGCGTGCTCGTGTCTCTGGCGATTATGTATACAGGGTATGAAATTTTAAAGCGGGCGCTCAATGCCATCATCGGCGCGCCGCCAGACGCGGGCCTGTACCATGACATAGAACAATTCATCCTTTCCGTCCAGGGGATTTACGGCGTGCATGACCTGATCATCCATGACTACGGCCCGGAAAACCAGTTCCTCTCCGCCCATGTGGAGATGGACAGCCGGTGGAGCCTCGTGGAGAGCCACGAACTGGCAGACCAGATCATGGAGGCGATCAAAGAGAAATTTCATATGCAGGCGGTCCTGCATGTGGATCCGAAAGCGGTGAGCAATCCCCGGGAAAAACAGTATATGCGCGATCTCGAGTCGGCGCTCTACCGCACAGGGCTGCCTCTTAGCTACCACGATTTCTTTGTGGAAGAAAAAGGGGAGGATGTGTTCATCACATTTGAACTCTCCTTTACCGGCCCCTGCGATGCAGGCGACGCTGACATTTACAAGGCCATCAGCAAAGAAATGACTGCCATCAATCCCCATTACTATATCGACCTCATGGTAGACCGCAATTTTATCAGCGGAAAGCGCTACGGCTACATGGAAAAAGAGGAAGAAACAGAAAAGACAGCACGAAAGGAAAGCGAAAAGAAGGCACCTTGAGCAGAATTTTCCCGCGGACTCCTGAAAAAGGGCGGGACTTGATGAAATTGTTTGCACAAATTTCATAGATACTGTAAAATCATACTGAATGGGAAAGAGGTGATTGGAATGATACATAAGGATCAAATCACTGATTTTCTTTCGGAAGAGAACTGTGACGCCGCTTTCATCCAGAAAGATGAGAATGTGCGCTACATCAGCGGATTCACTGGATCGGAGAGTTACCTCATCCTCACCAAAGGGGAGCAGTACCTGGTGACAGACAGCCGGTATACCGAACAGGCCGGGAAAGAAGCGAAAGGCTTTACCGTGGTGAACCACGGAGGCAAGCTTGCGGAAACGGTTTCCCGCCTGTTTCACGACCACCACGCGGCGCGGATCGGCGTAGAGCCGGTTATGACATACAAGATGTACCTGTCTTTTGCGGAGCGCATGAAAGACGCTGCTTTCGTCTTCTGCGACGCGGACCGGCTCCGCCGGATCAAGTCCGAAGAAGAACTGCAGTATATTGCTGAGGCATGCCGCATTTCCGATGAAGGATTCCGCCGGATCGTGCCGCTCATCAAGGCGGGACGGACGGAAGCAGAGCTCCGCACCGCGCTGGAATGCGCCATGCTTGAAGCCGGTTCGGAAGGAAAATCATTTGATACGATCGCAGCTTCAGGGTGGAGATCGGCCTTTCCTCATGGAACAGCCACAGACAAAGTGGTGGAAGAAGGGGACCTCATTACTTTTGATTTCGGCGCGATTTACAAAGGGTATCATTCAGACATTACCCGCACAGTAGCGGTAGGACAAATTTCTGACAGACAGCGTTATTTATATGATTCCGTGCTGGACTGCGTCCTTTATGTGGAAGGATTCATGAAAGCAGGAATGAAGGCATGCGACGTGGACGCGAAGGCCCGGGAATTTTTGAAAACGAAAGACCTGGCCCAGTACTTCACCCATGCCCTGGGACACAGCGTGGGCCTCGAGATTCATGAGAGTCCGGTTCTGGCGCCGCGCGACCACAGTGTCCTTGGCGTCCATATGACGGAAACCATTGAGCCGGGGGTCTATATTCCCGGCACAGGCGGTGTCCGCATTGAGGATACCGTAGTCATTGGTAAGGATGGGATTTCGATTCTAACGAAGTTCCCCAAAACATTTTTACAAGTATAAAACAGGAGGA
>CAUBUJ010000022.1 GCA_958439155.1 uncultured Veillonellaceae bacterium | reverse complement strand
AAAAAAGCGTGGGATTGTGAATTTCCTTTTTGATTTTTTGATTAATAAGAAATATACAGCGCTTTTGAAAAAGGATGTCATGCATCACATGGCATCCTTTTTATTTTTTTATTTGGGAAAATTCCCCACCAGGAGCGGCCGGCCTTATGGGGTTTCAAGAAAAAGCAGGAAAGATGGCATGCGAAACTGGGAAAGGCCGCCGCTCTCCCCCACATATTCCCATCATTTCTGCCGGGAAGAATCTTTTCCACATAGGCCGGCATGTTTTTTATGCGAAAAAATCGGCCTTATATAGAATTTTTATTGTAGCAGAGTGGGAAATTATGGTAGAATGTGGATAAAAGTGGTGAAAGGGGTGAGGAAGAATGTTTATGAATGAATATTCGCATACCATTGATGCGAAGGGACGCATGATTCTTCCCGCCCGTTTCAGAGAAGAACTGGGAAACTCTTTCTTTCTGTCTCCGGGACTTGATTCGTGCATTACCATTTATCCACGGGAGCGCTGGGAGCGGATGGCAGAAAAACTGCAGCAGCTTCCCTCCACCAAAGCGGGCGTACGACAGCTTCGCCGCTTTTTGATCGGCGGCAGTTCCGAAATTGAATGTGACAGGCAGGGGAGAATCCTCATACCTGCCCATTTGCGCACCTACGGAAAGTTGGAAAAGGACGCCAAGATCATCGGCGTAGGCGACACCATTGAGATTTGGAATCCTTCCCTGCTCCAGGCGTCCCGGGAAGAAAGCGGATCGGTTGCGGATATTGCGGAATCCCTGGATCTTCCTCTCGATTTTAATGTATAACAGGAGGCTTCAATGGAATTTCATCATGTGAGTGTCCTCTTGCACGAACTGGTGGGAGGCGTGCTGAATTCTCCAGACGGCATCTATGTGGACTGTACCCTTGGCGGCGGCGGGCATTCCCTGGCTCTGGCAGGACTTCTTCACAAAGACGCCCTTTTGATCGGCGTGGACCAGGATGAGGAAGCGATAGAAGCAGCAGGGAAGAGGCTTTCCCAGGTCACCTGCCGGCATATGCTGGTGCGGGATAATTTTTCCCATATTGGACAGATTCTGGATGACCGGCATATCGGTCCTGTGAATGGATTTCTTTTCGATCTGGGGGTATCTTCCCGCCAGCTTGATGAAGGGGCGCGGGGATTTTCCTATATGCATGACGGGGAGCTCGACATGCGGATGGACCAGCGGAATCCCCTAACCGCTTTCGAAGTGGTCAATTCGTACAGCGAAGAGGAACTGGAAAAAATCATCCGTGAATATGGGGAAGAACGGTGGGCCCGCCGCATTGCCCGGTTCATTGTGGACATGCGCCGGGAGAAACCGATTGCCACCACCTTTGAGCTGGTTCACTGCATCAAGGCGGCCGTTCCGGCAGGAGCCAGAAAAGACGGCCCCCATCCGGCGAAACGCACTTTTCAGGCCATCCGGATCGAAGTCAATGGAGAACTGCGGATTCTGGAAAAGACGATGCGGACCTGCGTAGCCCATCTGGCCCCGGGCGGACGGATCGGCGTCATTACGTTCCAGTCTCTCGAAGACAGGATCATAAAAAATGTATTCAGGGAAATGGCCAAAGACTGCATTTGTCCGCCTGAACTTCCTGTATGCCAATGTCATCATCATAGGGAAATTAAACTGATAGGCAAGCCGGTCCGGCCGTCAGCGGAAGAACTGGAACAGAATCCGAGAGCAAGGAGCGCGACGCTCCGTATTGCGGAAAAATTATAACCTGCCGGAGAAGTACGCAAGCCAGGGCAGAATTCAAAGAAAGGGGAATGGATTACCATGTTGTCTCAGGATGCAGAAATGTTGAATTACAGTCATGCCCTGCCGCGGGCTTACGGGCGGGCAGAGAGAGAAGCTGCGGTAGAAAAAACGGCTTCATTGGCCGTATCCTGGAGAGACATGGAAATTCTGGCTCTGCTCCTTATCGCCATAGGCGCTTTCTTTTATTTCATGAATGTCCATATTGGGGAGCAGGGCTATGAACTGCAGCAGCTCCGGACGGAAATTATTTCCCTGGAAAAGGGAAATGAAGCGGCCCGTCTGGAGGTGGCCCGTCTGGAATCTCCTGCGCGGATCCAGCGGATCGCAGAAACCACGCTCGGCATGCATGTGCCGCACCATGCGCTTTATGGAGGCCAGGAACCTGTGGTCGATCAGAAGAGGATCCGGGAGTAAGAAAAGAAACGGTTCTTCAGGCGGTCGTTTTTTGAAAAATATAGTGGAACATACCCATGTGACAATGGCGGCATAGAGGAATCACCAGGCTGCTATTGTCACATGTCCCATTTTGGGCTATGATAAATGAAGTTTGCCGGCAGCTTTCACGCTGCGCGATACAGGATGATCCGCCCATGGAAACGGACGGGACAGACGAAAGGGTCTGCTCCGGGCGTTCCGTTTCCTTGGCGGACAGAAATACCAGTATTTTTCAGCTATTCCCTTTGAGGTGCGCCATGGAAAAGAAATTACAGGATATATTGTCAGTATGTTCATATGAACGGGTGGAAGGCGCTGCGGATCAGACCGTGACAGACATTACCGCAGATTCCCGGGCTGTGCAGAAGGGAAGTCTCTTTATCTGCCTTGACGGGGCCCATGTAGACGGCCATCGATTCGCCGCTTCCGCTGCGGAGAAGGGAGCCGCCGCGGTGATCGCCTCCAAACCTCTTTCCCTTCCGGCAGGGACCGCGGTCATTTACGTACAAGACACAAGAAAAGCGATGGAACAGGTGACGCCCTATTTCTATGATTATCCGGCTGGCAAAATGCGGATGATTGCCGTCACTGGCACCAATGGGAAAACGACCACCTCCCACATTACAGCTCACATTCTCCATCATGCCGGATATAAAACCGGCGTGATCGGCACGATCCATATGCTGATCGGCGATCAGGAATATCCTACGCACAACACGACGCCGGACGTGGTGGATCTGGAGAAAATGCTTTACCGTATGGTGGAAGCCGGCGTGACCCACGTGTGCATGGAGGTTTCGTCCCACGCGCTCGTCATGGGCCGTGTGGAAGGCATTGAGTTTGACAATGTCTCTTTCACCAATCTCACAGAAGATCATCTGGACTACCACAAAACCATGGACAATTACGCCGCGGCGAAAGCGATTCTTTTCAAAAAAGCGTCCGCCCCGGGACAGAAAAAGGGGAACAAGTCGGCCCATATCAATATTGACGTGCCTTACGCGGATGTGATGGAAGCGGCCGTGCAGGACCGGTCTGTCTGCCCTGTGTATACCTACAGCATCGATGAGCCGTCCGATCTCAAAGCATCCCATATTGAATTCAATACCAGTTCCTCCACATTTTCCGCAGAATACCAGGGGAAGTCTTACCCGGTACATACCCATCTGGCGGGACGGTTTAATGTGTACAATGTACTCTGCGCCATGTCAGCCGCATTGAGCGAAGGGATTTCCATGGAAGAAGTCATCGCGGCGCTTGCTGATTTCCATTCCGTGCCGGGCCGGTTTGAACTGATCGATGAAGGCCAGCCTTTTACGGTGGTGGTGGATTACGCCCATACGCCGGACGGACTGGAAAACATTCTAAAAACCGCCCAGGAGATTAAACGGGGCCGGATCATTTCCGTCTTTGGCTGCGGCGGTGACCGGGATAAAATGAAGCGTCCCATTATGGGCCGCATTGGAGCGCGCTATTCCGATGTGGTGATCGTCACAAGCGACAATCCCCGCACGGAAGATCCCGATGTGATTGTGTCGGAAGTGGCAGCCGGCGTCAAAGAAATCGCGGAGAAAAAGCCATCCTTCCATTATGAGATCCTGGTGAACCGCCGGGAGGCGATCCGCCGCGCCATAGCTCTCGCCAAACCGGGGGATATGGTGATGATTGCCGGGAAGGGCCATGAAAACTACCAGATTTTGAAAGACCGGACCATTCATTTTGATGACCGGGAAGAAGCGCGCAAAGCGATCCGCGGAGAAGAATAATGGCATCATTCACAGTTGAGGAAATTCTTCAGGCCACCGGCGGAGAGCTTCTCCGAAAGGGGAGTGCCCTTCGGTGCAGCGGGGTCAGTACAGATACGAGAACCATAAAAAAGGGAGAACTTTTCATCCCTTTAAGCGGTGAGAATTTTAATGGACACAAATTTTTAAAAAGCGCTGCTGAAAAGGGCGCGTCTATTCTCCTCCTTTCGGAAAGAGAATGGCTCTCTGCGATTCCGCCGGATGTGACAGTCATCCAGACGACCAGTGCGAAACAGGCGCTGGAGGATCTCGCTTCTTTTCACCGCCTCCGTTTTCACCTGCCTGTTATTGCGGTCACCGGGTCCAACGGGAAAACGACCACAAAAGATATGATTACCGCTGTGCTGGAGCGGGCCATGACGGTATGCCGCACAGAAAAGAATTTCAACAATGAGATTGGTCTCTCCCAGACGCTGCTCCGGCTCACGGAAAAGGATGAAGCCTGCGTGGTGGAAATGGGCATGCGCGGTCTCGGGCAGATCAGGGAACTCTGCAGCATCGCCCATCCCACGATCGGGGTGGTGACCAATGTAGGGACATCTCATATTGGCCTCCTTGGAAGCCGGGAAAATATAGCCAGAGCCAAAGCGGAGCTGGTGGAAGCGCTTCCGGCAGACGGGACGGCCGTTCTCAATGGAGATGATCCTTTTGTTTCTGCCATGGGCCGGACTTTTGCAGGGAAGGTCACTTCCTTCGGCATCGGCGGCGGTTTTGATGTGTCTGCTGATGAGGCGGCGTTCCATCCGGACGGGACGTCTTTTGTCTGCCGTGAAGGAGGAGAAGAATTTCCGGTATGCCTCCGCCTGTTAGGCATTCACAATGTGTACGACGCGCTTGCTGCCGCCGCAGTGGGACGTCTTCTCGGCGTTCCTGCAGCAGAACAGAAAAAAGCGCTCGAATCCTTTGTCTCCCAGAGCGCGAGCCAGAGAATTCTCCATGTGGACGGCGTAACAGTCCTGGATGATTCATACAACGCGAATCCCCTGTCTGTGGAGATGGCCATGCGCGCTCTTCTCCAGATCGAAGGAACCCATCATATTCTCGTTCTGGGAGATATGCTGGAGCTGGGTCGCTTTGCGGAAGAACTGCACCGGAGCATTGGAGAGCGGGCGGCAGAGATGAAATTTGACCGTCTCATTACGGTAGGGCCTCTCAGCCGGATCACCGCGGAAGCGGCGCGGCGGTGCGGCCTTCCGTCAGAATCGTATGATACATGCAGGGACGCGGCAGAGCGGCTGAAAAGTATCGCCTGTCCCGGGGACGCGGTGCTCATTAAAGGCTCCCATGCGATGCATATGGAAACCATTCCTGGACTTTGGAGAGGAGAAACTGAGTAATTCATGGAAATGACATACTTGCTGTATCTTGTGGAAGCGGCGGCTGCCACAGTCATCCTGGGAGCCGGCGCGATTCCTCTCGCAAGGAAATATAAAGCGCGCCAGTCCATCCGTGAGGAGGGACCGAAGTCTCACCGGGTCAAAGCGGGGACCCCTACGATGGGCGGCCTTTTTATGATGCTGGCTATGATCCTTGTGATCGCAGGGAACCGTCTCATCGATCCATCCGTATGGCTTCTGGTGCTGATTACAGCAGGGCACGCACTGCTTGGATTTCTCGATGATTTTATCAAAGCGGAAAAAAAGCGGAATCTCGGGCTGACGGCCAAACAGAAAATGGCAGGACAGCTCCTGCTTTCCATCGTCTTTTGCTGGGGCGCCGTGGAATATCTGGGACTGCCTTATTCGATTGCGGTTCCTTTTACAGATATAGATATTTCTATCGGATGGGCGTACTATCCCTTTGTGATCCTCGTGATTGTAGGAGCGTCCAACGCGGTGAACCTGACCGACGGCCTGGACGGGCTTGCTGCGGGATGCTGCGTTATCGCGTTTTCCGCGTACGCTCTGTTCTGCCATGTGAGCGGCATGGATGATATCGGGGTATTTTCCATCATTCTCGCAGGGTGCTGCCTGGGATTTTTGTTTTATAATTACCATCCTGCGAAGATTTTTATGGGCGATACCGGGTCGCTTGCGCTGGGCGGGGCGATTGCCGGCATTGCGGTGGTGACCAGGACGGAACTTCTGCTCATTTTTCTGGGGCTGATTTTCGTGATCGAAGCGATGTCCGTGATTCTGCAGGTAGCTTCTTTCAAGCTGACAGGAAAGCGGATTTTCCGTATGAGTCCGATCCATCATCATTTCGAACTGGGCGGATGGAGTGAAATCCATGTGGTATGGGCCTTCTGGGCGTTTGAATGCGCCGCAGCAGGACTGACGCTCATTGCTGTATTTTATTAAACAGACCTGCGCGGGGGATATCGTTCATGTCCCTGGGGAGGAATCGCAATGAAGAACGTATTGGTTTTGGGTACAGGAATCAGCGGCTTTGGGGCAGCTCATGTGCTGCTCCATCATGGATGCCGTGTGGTGGTTTCCGATATCCATGCTCTCAAAGATAAAAAAGAAGAGGCAGATCTTCTGGAAGAAGGGGCAGAGATCCGCATCGGCCTGCAGACACCGGCGCTTCTGAAAGGGATGGATACGGTCGTCCTCTCTCCTGTCATTCCCCGGGAAAATCCCGTCGTGTCGGAAGCTCTCGCCAGGGGCATACCAGTGATCAGCGAAATTGAGCTGGCCCAGATCTATGGGAAAGCGGAAATCCTCGCTGTAACCGGCACCAATGGAAAAACCACCACCACCAGCCTTCTCCGGGATATGCTGCAAGAGAGCGGCATTGAAAGCGCGGCTGCCGGCAATATAGGCGCCTCTCTGAGCCTTGCGGCAGATACCCTCGGGGAGGGCGCGGTGATTGCCGCGGAAGTTTCTAGTTTCCAGCTGGAATTCATTCATTCCTTTCATCCCCGGGCGGCGGTGGTGCTCAATGTGACGCCGGACCATCTGGAACGGCATCACACTATGGAAGCATACGCAGCCGCCAAGGCCCGTATTTTCGAGAACATGGGACCGGAGGATGCGCTGCTTCTGAATAAGGAAGATCCCTGGGCGCAGGGGATGGCGGAAAACGCCCGGGCCCATGTATACTGGCTCAGTACGGAAGAGGAGCTCCCGGAAGGAGCATGCCTTTCAAAGGGACGTCTTGTGATCCGCCTTGGCGGGAAGGAAACGGTTCTCGCCACAGAAGAGGAACTTCCCATCAAGGGACATCACAATGTGGAAAACGCCCTGGCCGCCTCTTTCCTCGCGCTCCAGGGCGGAGCGGAGATCGGCGCTGTCCGCCGGGCGCTGCTGCGGTACCGGGCGCTGCCGCACCGCGTGGAATATGTGTGTACCATTGACGGCGTGGACTATTACAATGATTCCAAAGCGACCAATACAGACGCGGCAGTGAAGGCGCTTGCTTCTTTCCGCCGGCCGGTGGTGCTCATCGCCGGCGGCCATGATAAAGAAACGCCTCTTGAAGATTTCATGGCCTTTGTGAAAACCCATGCGCAGCATCTCGTGCTTTTAGGGGCTGCGGCGGCCCGTTTCCGGCAGGAAGCGGAAAAGGCGGGGATTTCTTCGATTGCTATGGCGGGATCTATGGAAGATGCCATAGAGAAGGCGTCCCTTGCGGCGACCCCGGGCGGGGTGGTCCTTCTTTCCCCGGCGTGCTCCAGCTTTGATATGTATCATTCCTACGAAGAGCGGGGCGATGATTTCAAAAAACGGGTCAAGGCTCTGAAAGAGAAAAAAGAAAGTATACCACAGTCAATCTGATACAAGGAATGGGAGAGTCATGAAGAGAGTGATTGTATCCGGCGGCGGGACGGGCGGCCATATTTATCCGGCAATAACCATAGCCCGTGAAATTCAAAGATTGGAAGAGACAGAGGTCCTTTTTGTAGGGACCCCGAAAGGGATGGAATCTCAAATCATTCCGAGAGAGGGATTTGCCTTCGCGCCTCTTCCCGCGGCAGGGCTGAAGCGGAAGCTCACAGCGGAAAATCTGAAAATTCTCGCGGAAACGGCGGGAAGCCTCTGGAAGGCGCGGAAGATCCTTCATGATTTCAAACCGGATGTGGTCATCGGAACCGGCGGCTATGTATGCGGACCGATCTTGATGACCGCCGCCCTGAGCGGGATTCCTACGATGATCCAGGAGCAGAATGTCATCCCAGGCATTACGAACAAGATTCTGAGCTATGTGGTCAATACCATCGCTCTTGGCTATGAAGAAGCCAAATCCCGTTTCCCCCATCCGGAAAAATGCGTGTATACAGGCAATCCGATCCGCCGGGAGATTCTCTCTGCCCACAGGGCCGAGTCCCGGGCCAAGCTGGGAATTCCGCCGGACGCTTTCATGGTGCTCACCGCCGGCGGGAGCCGCGGCGCCAGGACCATCAACAACGCCATGATCGGCGTGCACCGCTTTTTTGCCGGTGACGACCGGATCTATCTCTACCATGTGACCGGCACCGCCGAATATGACCGCGTCGTGAGCGAGCTGGACGGCGTCACCGAAGACGGGCATTTCGGGAAGAGAAGCCGCATTGTGAGCTACCAGAACGACATGCCTTCCGCGCTTGCCGCGGCAGATCTTGTGATTTACCGGGCCGGCGCGATCGGTCTGGCCGAACTGGCCGCCAGAGGCGTTCCTTCTATTTTGATTCCCTATCCTTACGCGGCGGAGGATCACCAGACCTTCAACGCGCGGGTGTTCGTCAAAAACGGCGCGTCAAAAATGATTGTAGACAAGTACCTGACTGCCGATGAATTGATCCAGGATATCCGGGAGCTCAAAGAAGATCCGGAACTCCTGGAAAGTATGTCCGCTTCCAGCCGGAAATTGGGAAAGATTTACGCAGGGGCCGATATTGCGCGGATGGCACTGGCTCTGGCAGGTCGATGAGAGGAAATTATGGATTTACAGAAATTTCATAAACTGCATTTTATTGGCATCGGCGGCATGGGAATGCGCGCCCTTGCGGAAATTCTGATTGAAAAAGGAATGAAAATTTCCGGGTCTGATGTGAATGACTCGGATTATCTCCAGTTTATGCGCAGCCAGGGGGCGGACATTTATGTAGGCCATGACGCGTCCCATGTGGAAGGCGCTGACGGCATTGTGATTTCTTCTGCGATCCATCCGGAGAATCCGGAACTTCTCGCCGCGAAAAAAGAGGGGATTCCTGTGTATCACCGGTCAGATGTGCTGGCAGCGGTCTTTCACTGGGGGAAGGGAATCGCTGTAGCCGGCGCCCATGGGAAGTCGACCACCTCTGCCATGATCGGGCAGATCTTCCTTGACGCCGGTACGGATCCGACCATCGTTCTCGGCGGGGCCGCCGATTATCTTCATGGGAATTCCTGTCTGGGCCATGGAGACTATGTCATCGCCGAAGCGGACGAAAGCGACGGCTCTTTTCTTAAATTCCAGAGCTACCTCGCGGTGGTGACCAATATTGAAGATGACCACCTGGACCATTACGGCACGGTGGAAAATATAAAAAAAGCCTTCGCCCAGTTTATCAGCCACATTTCCTATGCGGACGGCGCGGCCATTGTCTGCGTGGACAGTGAAGGGGTGCGGGATATTCTGCCCCGGCTGTCCCAGAAAGTCATCACTTACGGCTTCTCGGAAGACGCGGAATACCAGGCCTCCAATAAACGGTATGAAGGGCATCACCTGGTCTTTGATGTACTGCACCGCGGGAAAAACCTTGGAAGCATCCAGATCCAGGTGCCGGGAGATCATAACGTGCGGGACGCCCTCGCCGCGGTGGTGACCGGCCTCTACTGCGGACTCACTTTTAAGACCATTGCCAGAGCGCTGGCTTCTTTCATCGGGGTGAAGCGCCGCTTTGAAACGAAGGGCTATGTGGACGAGGTGTGGGTTCTCGACGATTATGCCCACCATCCCACCGAAATCGAAGCGACTTTGAAAGCGGCGAAGGAAATCGGCGGCCACCGGATCATCTGCGCTTTCCAGCCGCACCGCTATTCCCGGACGAAACTCTTAAAAGAGGAATTTGCCCAGGCTTTCGGCGCGGCGGATATTCTCTATTTCACCGATATTTATTCTGCCGGCGAAGATCCGATTCCCGGCGTAGACGGACACCTTCTCCCAGATCTGGTGAAGGCGAAACATCCAGGGAAAGATGTGCGTTACGCCCCTGATCTTGAGACTCTCGCAGAGGATCTGTACCGCATCGCAAGGCCGGGAGACATGATTTTTTCCATGGGCGCCGGCAGCATTTACCGGGCTGGGGAAATGCTGATCCAGAAACTTCATGAAAAGGGGATTTCTCATGATCAATAAAACAAGCCGGATCTGTGTGCTCTGCGGAGGGCCATCCCGGGAGGCAGAAGTATCCCGGAATACAGGGAAAGCGGTGTACCAGGCGCTGGCAAGCCTGGGCTACCGCGTGGAGCTTCTGGAATACAAGCCCACCCAGATCGCCGGTGAACTCGTAGACAAGGGAATCGACGCGGTCTTTCTCGCGCTTCATGGAAAATTTGGAGAAGACGGCACCATCCAGGGCATGCTCGAACTTCTGGGCATTCCTTATACCGGTTCCGGCGTCACATCCAGCGCCATTACCATGGATAAAATTATGAGCGCCCATGTGTTTCAGAACGCGGGCATTCCCATGGCGCGGTCCATGCCGTTTTACCAGAAGGACGGCATAGACCGGGCAGTGAAAATTATCACCGACTCCTTCTCTTTCCCGGTCGTTCTCAAGCCGGCCTGCGAAGGATCCACCATCGGCATCGAAATTGTGAAAGAAAAAAGCGCGCTCCCAGGGGCCTTGTCCCGGGTCTTCCAGGTGGAGCCGCGGATCCTTGCCGAGTCCTACCTGGACGGGGAGGAATTTACCGTATCGGTCCTGGACGAGGAGGCTTTCCCTGTGATCCATATCCGGCCCCATTCCGGCGCGTACGATTATTATTCCAAGTATACCCGGGGCGCGACAGATTACATTGTCCCCGCGGACATTCCAGACACGCTGGCGCGGGAAATGGCAGATATTTCCCTCCGTGCCTACAAAGCGGCGGAATGCGCTGGGGCGGTGCGCTTTGATTTCCGCACCGACAAGAAGGGCAGGCCCTTCCTGCTGGAGGCCAATTCCATACCGGGCATGACCGAGACCAGTCTTGTGCCGAAAGCGGCGCGCGCAGCAGGGCTCGATTTTCCCCATCTCTGTGAAAAAATCCTTCTTGGCGCCTCTCTTGGAAAGGTTTGATGCCCATGGCAGAATTTAAAAGCTTCGATGAATTTCAGAAAGAACTGCACCACGGGGCGGATCCTGCGCCTGTTTTGCCGGAACCGGCAGAAGAGAGGGCAGAAAAAAAGAAATTTCACATCAGGAAGCCTTCCTTTCATTTCGGAAAATTTCATTCCTTAAAGATGTATGCGCTGGGGGCGGCAGGGGTCATTGTGCTTGCCGCAGGGGCTCTCTTTTTCCTTCCCATTTCCTTTGGACAGATCCGTCTCCATGGCAATGAAGCGGTCACTATGGAAGATGTTCTCTTTGACGGGGCCATTACCGGCCCGGTGAATGTGCTCCAGATCAGCACAGGAGATCTGGCGGCGCGTCTTGGGAAAGATATCCGCATCGCTTCCGCCCGGGCAGAGCGGAGTTTTCCTTTTTACATTGATGTCACCATTGAAGAACGGAAGCCCCTCGCCGTGGTGCAGGAAGAATTCGGCTATGCTTTTCTCGACAAGGAAGGGATGGTCATCCAGACAGCGCCTTCCATCCGGGGGGTGGATCTTCCCATTGTGACCGGCATCAAACTGGACAATGTGCTTCTTGGAGACCGCACCATGGGATCCCGCATGGAAGGGGCCCTCGCCTTTATGGGGAGTCTTTCCGAGTCGGGGCGTCATCAGTTTTCTGAAATCAATGTAGGAAATCCGGAACAGGTCACCGCCTATACGAGGGGCGGCCTGGCGGTCCGCCTGGGGGACGGTTCCCAGATGGAAGAACGGGCGCGCCTGGCGGAAAATATGGTGAATGACGTGAAGGCGCGGAATCTCTCCGTCTACTATATCGATGCGAGTCTCACGTCACCTTATATCAAACTGAAAAAGTGAGGAAATATAGAACAGCTCACCGGCGAGGTCCTTTTTGCCCTTGGGAAACAGGGAGGAGGACCCAGCCCCTGCGTCAATGGAAATCACAGGAGGATGTACCGATTTCCATTGACTTTTTCCCATGCGGCCCGTACAATGTATAGTATGATTAAAGTAGGAAAGCTGGGGCAATCTGACTGATATGGAAGAAATAAAACCCATCTCGATACAGGAAGAGACTAAAGGAGGAAATAACATGAGTGATATGGCAAGCATTAAAGTAATCGGCGTAGGCGGCGGCGGAAACAATGCAGTAGGCCGTATGATCGAAGCCAAAGTACAGGGCGTCGATTTTATTGCTGTCAATACGGAAGCGCAGATTCTGGAAAAGTCCGCAGCGGAAAACAAGATCCAGATCGGTGAAAAAGTGACCCGCGGTCTTGGCGCCGGCGCCAAACCGGAAGTGGGGGAACAGGCAGCGCAGGAATCGAAAGATGACATTTCCAAAGCGCTCCAGGGCGCGGATATGGTATTCGTGACCGCCGGCATGGGCGGCGGCACAGGCACCGGCGCAGCCCCTGTGGTAGCGCAGTGCGCCAAGGAACTGGGCGCCCTCACCGTAGGCGTGGTGACCAAGCCGTTCAGCTTTGAAGGCAAAGTCCGCATGAGAAACGCTCTCTCCGGCATTGAAAAGCTGAAAGCCAATGTAGATACCCTTCTGATCGTTCCAAATGACCGTCTGCTTCAGACAGTAGACAAGAAGACTTCTCTGAAAGACGCTTTCCGCACCGCTGACGACATTCTCCGCCAGGGCATCCAGGGCATTTCCGATCTCATTACCGCTCCTGGCGTGATCAACCTGGACTTTGCTGACGTAAAGACCATCATGAGCGACCAGGGCGAAGGCCTCATGGGCATCGGTGTAGGGAACGGCGAAAACCGCGCCACCGACGCGGCGAAAATGGCCATTTCCAGCCCGCTCCTGGAACGCCCCATTGACGGCGCGAAGGGCATCATCATCAATGTGACCGGCAATGAAGATCTGGGCCTCTTTGAAATCCAGGAAGCAGCGCAGGTTATTACTGAAGCGGCTGACCCTGACGCGAACATCATCTGGGGTACATCGGTGGATCCGGATCTGGATGACACCGTGAAGATCACCGTCATTGCCACCGGCTTTGACGACGAGAAGAAGAAACCGGCACCGCAGGCCGGCCGTTCCTTCGCCGTCAGCTCCCGTCCGCAGGGCATGGCGATCCCCGATTTTCTGATGAAGAAATAATTGGCGTTTTTCCAGGCATTTGGAGGGAATCCGCCGCAAAAGACCACACTGCTTGGCGGTGTGGTCTTTTTAGAAGGCACAGAGGCGGAGGAAAAGGAGTCTACCATGAAGTGTCCCTATTGTGATTGTCCCAATACGAAGGTGACCGATTCCCGGGATACCGATGACGGCAGCAGCATCCGCCGCCGCAGGGAATGTCTGGAATGCCGCCGCCGGTTTACCACCTATGAAATGGTGGAGCAGTCTCCCGTGCGGGTCATCAAAAAAAGCGGCGTCCGGGAAAGTTTCAACCGGAACAAAGTGCGCGCAGGGATTCTCCGGGCCTGCGAAAAGCGGAGCATTTCCCTGGAGCAGATTGAAGATGTGGTGAATACGGTGGAGCGCCGCGTACGGAGCGCGCCGACCCATGAAGTGGCGTCCAAGGTCATCGGCAATGTGGTCATGGAAGAACTGCGCAAGCTCGATCAGGTGGCGTATGTGCGGTTTGCTTCGGTCTACCGGGAATTCAAAGATATTGACAGCTTTATGAAAGAGCTGGAAACCCTGAAAAATACAGAAAAGAAGAAATGAGGACAGCTATGGAACTGGAACGGATTACCCGCTGTTTTGAAGATCACCAGGCGGTTTGGGAAAGGACGAAAGCTTCGATTCCTGTTGTGGAAAAAATGGCGGCGCTCTGCGTGAAAGCCCTCGCAGAAGGGCACAAAATCCTGCTCTGCGGCAACGGCGGAAGCGCTGCCGACGCGCAGCACATCGCGGCGGAACTGGTGGGCCGTTTCCACCGGGAACGGAGATCCCTGCCGGCGATCGCCCTGACCACAGATACATCCATTCTGACAGCCGTGGCCAATGACTACAGCTATGACGATGTGTTTGCCCGGCAGGTGGAAGGACTGGGCCAGGAAGGGGATGTGTTCTGGGGGATTACCACCAGCGGCAACAGCGAAAACGTATGCAGAGCGGCGCGCCTCGCCAAAGAGAAGGGAATGACGGTCATCGCTTCTCTCGGAAAGGACGGCGGCCGCATGAAAGCGCTCTGCGACGAAGCGCTGATCGTACCGTCCGATTCGACCGCCCGGATTCAGGAAATGCACATTCTCTGCGCCCACAGCATCTGCGAAGTGATCGATGAAATGGACTGGACCCGGTGATGGAGAAAAAAGCCCTTTTTCTTGACCGGGACGGCGTCATCAATGAAGATACAGGCTATGTGCACCGCATAGAAGAGGTGCGGTGGATCCCCGGCGCGAGAGAAATCATCGGTCGCCTTGCGAAAGCGGGATGGTACATTTTCGTGGTGACCAACCAGAGCGGCGTCGCCAGAGGGTACTACACAGAGGAAGATGTGCAGAAGCTGCACCGCGCCATGGACGAGGAATTCCTCCGCTACGGCGGAAAGGTGACGGAATATTTCTATTGCCCCCATCTGAAAGGGGCGAAAATCGCCGCCTATGACGTGGACTGTGACTGCCGCAAGCCAAAGCCCGGCATGATTCTGAAAGCGATGGAGAAATACCGCATCGGAAGAGACCATGCCTGGCTCTGCGGCGACAGCCCCCGCGATGTGGAAGCGGCGCAGCGGGCAGGCATTCCAGGATTTCTTTTCACAGGAGGGAATTTATCCTCTTTTATTGAAGCGCATGTACCGGGAGCGGCTGATGAGGAAAAACTATAAAAATATTCTGATTGTAAAAATGAGTTCCCTCGGAGATATCATTCATGCCCTGCCCACGCTCTCCGTACTGCGGCGCACCTTCCCGGAAGCAAAGATCACCTGGGCGGTGCACCCGGCCTTCGCGGGACTCCTGCCGGGGAAACCATGGATCGACGAAATTTACTATGTGGACCGGAAGAAAATTAAAAACCTGCCCTACCTCATGCAGGTGAGGCGGGACCTCCATGCCCGTCATTTTGACCTCGTCATCGATCTTCAGATGATCGCCAAGAGCGCCCTCATCGCCGCTCTCTCCGGCGGGAAAAAGAAGGTAGGCTACTGGGATGGGCGGGAAGGAAGCTTCCTCGTGAGCAAGCCTCTCAAAGGGCCCCACGCGAAGGGGCACATCATTGAGCAGCTCCTCGATGTGGCAGCGGCTCTCGGCGGGGATACGTCCCATTTTTCCTTTCCCATCCGGGACCATGAAAAAGAAAAAGAGGCTATGCGGGAAAGACTCACCGCTGCAGGCGTGGAAGACCCCTACGCGGTGCTCGTGCCAGGCACCCGGGGAGAACGGAAGAAATGGCCTCTCTCCGATTGGGGGGCTCTCGCCCAGGGGCTTCTCAAAGCAGGTACGGCAGTGGTTATCTCCGGCGCGCCTGGAGAAGAAGCGATGGGACAGGCCATCGCGGCAGCGGCGCCGGGCGCGCTTGACCTCGTAGGAAAGACGAGCCTTCTCGAGCTGGCCGCCTTGGATGAAATGGCGGCACTTCATGTTTCCTGTGATACTGGTCCCCTCCATATCGCCAACGCCATGGGGACGCCCCTCATTGCTCTCTTCGGACCGACCCTGCCGGACAGGAGCGGTCCCTTCGGCAATCCCCGGGCAGACGTGCTCCTGGCAGACCATCCAGGAAAACCTGATACAGACATGGCCACTATTTCCGTCCAGTCCGTGCTGGACCTTTCCCTGAAGAAGCTTCATGCAGGGAAGAATGCCAGCCATTAGGCCAATCAAAAATCCGTGGAACCGGGGAGAAATATTTTCCCGGTTCCACGGATTTTTTTACTGCAGCGGCTGGGCTGGCGCCGCTTCTTTCTGATTGAAGCAGTCTGCCGGGCTGGGGTAGAAGAACATGCAGCTCGTCGGCTGGAAGGTGTCGCTGCTCGCTTTCCGTACGATGATCTTGGATACCACCGATTCGAAATCGAGCACGTTCTGCGGGGTGAGCACTGTATCTTCTACAAGGACCGTAATGAACGCTTTCGCTTCCGGCGCGTTCTCCGGCACCTCACTCCGGTCCAGCGGCACCCCGAGAATGAGGCGGATCCGCGCGATATACCGGTCCGTGCAGTCAAAAACAGTGCCGCTGTAGGTATTTTCCCAGAGCGT